>CAIVVG010000198.1 GCA_903909295.1 uncultured Chlamydiae bacterium | reverse complement strand
TCGAAGGTGTGGCTGTCGGGCTCGTTGCGAAGCAACCTCACCTGAACAATTTCATTGTGTATACTATTTTCAATCCCCTGCACACGCAAAAAATTCGACGTGTGACCCTCTTGCCCCTGCTCGATCAGTACAGGCATAGTTCTTCCCACAAACTGCTCGCGGAGCTCAAACGCGACCTGCTCGGCCAGCCGGAGTAATTTGTGCTTTCGCTCTTGAATGACTTCCGGCAGCACCCGGTTCGGGTAGAGGGCCGCGCGGGTCCTTTTCCGCGGACTGTACGGGAACATGTGCACTTTGGCAAAGCGCACTTGGCGGATGAGGGAGCACGTCTCTTCAAAATCGCCCTCTGTCTCCCCTGGAAATCCGACAATCACATCGGTCGTGAAGGTAAAATCGGGCTGCGCCGCAAGGAGCCTCTCGACCGTCTCTACAAAAATCTGCCGCGTGTACTTTCGGTTCATCCGCTTTAAAATCGCATTCGACCCCGACTGGAGTACAATGTGCATGCTCGGACAGGTGACTTTTCCATTCAGCACTGCATCGGCCAAATCGTCATTCACCTCATCGGGATCGATCGACGAAATGCGAAGCCGCTCGAGGCCGTTTACCGCATCGACCGCGCGCACCAAATCGGCGAGCGTCCCGCCCCCATCAAAGTCGCCGACATTGATCCCCGTGAGGACCACCTCTTTGTACCCATTTCGCACCAGCTGCTCCACCTCATCTACCAATTCGGCAATCTGGCGCGAGCGGGACCGCCCTCGCACATAAGGGATAATGCAGTACGTGCAAAAAGAATTGCACCCATCCTGCACTTTTACAAAAGCCCGCGTGTGCGCCTCAAAGCCTTGAATTTGGAACTCGGGGAGCGACTCAACATCGGGGAATAGCTTTTCAATCAGCTGCTCTTTTTCTAGATTGGGGATCAGCTCCAAGCGGCTATCGATCGCCCGAAGGGCATCGGGAGCGCTCTCCGCCATGCACCCCGTCACCGCCATCCGCGCCTTGGGGTTCTCTTTCAATAAATTTCTTACCTGGTGCCTTGAAGAGCTGTCCGCTCCCTCCGTCACCGTGCAGGTATTGACGATGCAGAGGTCGGCCTCTTCCCCCTCCCCCGCCGCTTCATACCCCATCTGACGGAGCTGATCGGTGTACCCCTGAGACTCGTACTGGTTCGTCCGGCACCCCAGCGTCACCACCTTGAACTTCTTCTTCATAGCGGGCCATTATACAGGGGGCTGAAGATCGTGTAAAGCCTAGAAATATAATAACTTATGTTAAAATACTGTTATTGTTGATTTTGTTCTGTTTTTGTGGTATAATTGCCTTAATATCAACTAATAATAAGGCATGATTATGTTAGACGCAATGAGTGCAATGAGAAGATTGACCCCCTCCCCAGCGCCGTCAACGAGAGCGGGTTCCGAATCAAGGTCTTCGAGCAATTCCTCAGTACAGAAGGTCTCGGGCGTTGCCCGGTCGCCTTCCGGGTATGCGGGCTTCCGGGGCGGCGTAGACTATGCCCAGGAGCCCGAAGCTCGTACTAACTACTTGAAAGAATCTTACCCGATTATTGAACTTTCCCCATTCCTGGCTAAAGTAAAGCGGGCGTTTGCAACTGCACTCAGTAGCGTGTTTTCTTTCTTTGACGAAGTTTTCTGCTGCGGTCTCTTCGCCGAAAGCGAAGAGCGATACGGCGTGATTGACTAAATAATTTTTTCCTTGATACGATGGGGTCATGAATGTGTCCCAAGACCCCTCGTTTTTTACCATCGCTTCAGCCGTTTTTTTCGTCCTCAATGCCACAGGCCAAATCCCCCTCTTCCTCGCCATGCTGGCTCGGTTCGACCAGAAAAAGCAAATGTGCATCATCCTGCGCGAGCTGACCGTCGCTTTGGCTATTTTGTTCCTCTTTACGTTTTCCGGTGATACAGCCCTACGAGTGCTCGGCATTACGCAGCCCATCATCGGGATTGCGGGGGGGACGTTGCTCTTTATCATTTCGCTGGGGATGATTTTCCCCAAGGCAAGCGCCGAACCTGAGGAGCTCACCCGAGAGCCGATGATCATTCCTCTGGCCATCCCCCTCATCGCAGGCCCTGGAGCCATCGCCACGGTGATGCTCTACGCCAATGAGACGGGGAACTCCATGCTGGTCGCTGGAGCCGTTTTTGCCGCGTGGGTCCCCTCGCTCATCATTCTCCGTTTAGGCTCGTACATCAAACAGATCCTGGGAGAAAAGGGGCTCGTTGCAGTAGAACGGCTCGGCGGGATGCTCGTCTGCCTCATCGGCGTCCAAATGCTCACCAGCGGCGCCCTCACTCTGGTGCGCGAGTACTTCCACATCGCCGCTCAATAAATTCCCACTATTTACCTATAAGTACCGATGAGTCTAGACTCAGTCTATTATTTTTTAAAACTACAGTTCAATGACACAAACTCCTATAATATCGTGATTAATAGGAGTGTGTATGAAGAAAATTCTTTTCTCTCTGACTGCGATTGCATCTATGTGGGGCAACGAGCTGGACCTGACCTAGAAGGTTCCCCAACTCGAAGTGGTGCAGCCAGATCCTCACTTTTGCTATGTCTGTTTTGGAATGACGGGGAACTTTCTCGGAAATCATCCGGGCGGGGTCATAGGTATAGACCCCTTCATCGGGCGGAGAACCTTTTTCGCCGACCACCACGCGTGGGATATCGGGATGGGGACCTTTATCTTTGATGGAGCAGCCTTGATCTACGGGCAAGCCTCTTATTTGTTGTATTTGGGTAATGGACAGGGGCCTTATCTAGGAGCTGGTGTGACCGGCGGTGGTTTCGTCGGCGGTATCAACTCTCCTTGGGTCAATACTCCACTCACTGTGGGGTACCAATTCGATAACGAGGGAGGTTTCCTCCCCAAATTCATCCAACTTCAGGGCTCTCCCATCACCACTCCAGATTTGGGCATGGGCACCATCTCTTGCGGTTGGGCATTTTAGCGACTCTTGATCCTTGTTGAGTAGGTTAGTATAACGTGTCTCACAAGTGGATCGGGAGTTCCCGATCGGCGTCAAACCTCGGAGGATTTCGGGGTTTTTCGATTTCTGCCCCCCCTCACCTTCAGTAGTGTGTAGCCCCCTTCCTGAGCAGTCCTGCTTTGTAAAATGAGACGTAACCCTCTTTGCCGATGATGAGGTGGTCGGAGAGTTCGATCCCCACAACGGCGCCGGCTTGGGCGAGGAGGCGGGTCATCTCGAGGTCTTTGGCGGAGGGGTGGGGTTTGCCCGAGGGGTGGTTGTGGGCGATGATGACGCTGTGGGCGCGGTGGCGGATCGCTGTGTGGAAAATCTCGCGGGGGTGGATGAGGAGCTCGGTGAGGGTCCCCTTGCCAATCACCTCTTGATGAAGACATTTTCTCTGAACGTCTCTGAGCACGACGACGAGGAGCTCGACTTCGCTGCGGGTGAGCTGGGGCTGGATCAGCTGGTACACTTTTTCGGGCTCATCGACGAGGCTCTCGTGAGCAGTCTCCTCAATGCGGCGAGAGAGGGCAAAGGCGGCTTGGATTTGGATGGCTTTCGCCTGGCCGATCCCTTTGACCTGCTGCAGCTCAGAGAGAGAGGCGGAGGCGAGGGCTTGGAGGGAGCCAAAGGTCTCTAGGAGGCCAGCTGCGAGCTGGAGGACGGTCCGGTCGGGGGTGCCGCTGCCGAGGAGGATGGCTAAGAGCTCGATAGCGGAGAGGACTTCGGTGCCATAGCGGGAGAGTCTTTCTCGGGGCCGTTCCCGAGGGGGAAGGGCCTTCATGCTCATTGCACCACCTCAAACTGGGCGATTTTGTTTTCCAGGTGGCGGGGGATCTCCACTTCGAGGAGGATGTCGTTTTCCTCATATTCGCAAGAGAGGACTTTCCCCTCTTTCATCACGGCGCTGACGAGCGCGTATTGGCTTTGTGGCACGCGGAGGTGGACTTTTTTGCGCAGAGCCGAAATTTCCGCGATCATCCGATCTAAAAGAATGTCGAATCCGGTTTGTTCTAGCGCGGAGATCTCGACAGTTTTTGGGTACTGGATCTTCATCTGGTGGACGAGGGCGCGGTTTTCAGCGCGGTCCACCTTATTGAGGACGGTGATCATCGGATGCTTGGCGGCGCCGAGCTCTTTTAATACTTCGAGGGTCGTCTCCGCTTGGGTAAATACATTGGGATTGCTCACATCGATGAGGTGGAGCAAAATGTCTGCCTGGACGGCCTCTTCCAAAGTGCTTCTGAACGCGGCGACGAGCTGGTGGGGAATTTTCCGGATAAAGCCGACCGTATCGACGAGCAAAATCGGCTGGCCGTTCGGCAGCACAAAGCGGCGTGTGATCGGATCGAGAGTCGCAAAGAGCTTGTCCTCGGCGAGCACGCCCGCCTGGGTCAGGGCGTTGAGCAAAGTGGACTTGCCGACGTTGGTGTACCCGACGATTGCAAATGTGGGGATGCCGGTCCGCTCTCTCCAACGGCGCTGCGTCTCTCGCTGTTTTTTGATCTCTTTGAGCTCTGCCTGGAGCGCATCAATCCGCTGACGGAGCATCCGCTTGTCGAGCTCGATCTGCTTTTCCCCTTCCCCTTTGACAAATCCCCCACCAGAGCCGCCCGAGCGCTGACGGCTCAAGTGAGTCCAGAGCCGTTTGAGACGAGGGAGCTGGTAGCGGCACGCGCCGAGCTCGATCTGGATTTTAGCCTCTCTCGTCCGAGCCCTTTGGGCAAACACCCCAAAAATGAGCTCCGTCCGATCGATCGTCGTCTTCTCAAACCCCTTTTCCAAGTTCCGCTGCTGCTGAGGAGAGATCTCTTCATCAAAGATCACCACATCGCACTGCAGATCCTTGATCATCTGCGCAATCTCTATCACTTTGCCAGAGCCGATGAAGGTCGCCGCCTCGATTGAACGAACCGGGCACATCACTTTAGACGCCACCTCGAGACCGTAGGTCGTGCAAAGACTCTCCAACTCTGCGAGCTGCTCTTCGCAAGTTTTTTTATTCTGCGAATAAGTGCCAATCAAGAGGGCCTTTTTT
>CAIVVG010000197.1 GCA_903909295.1 uncultured Chlamydiae bacterium | reverse complement strand
TAGGCCCAGCCCGAAACGAAGAGTTTTTTTCCATTGGCAGGAGAGATCGATCCCAATCCATGGATCAACGAAAAAGAGATGTATGGGAGCGCAATCATCTGGAGCAACATGATATAGATGTCGCCGACAGGCTTTACGATATTGCAAAGAGGTCCGAAAAAGAGCCCACAGAAAATCCCCGCCAAAATCGCGATGACAACCTGATAGCCCAAACTAAAGCGCATGTTCACCAGTAGTCAAAATCTTGCTCCGAGGCATCTTCATTCATCCGATTCCCCTCTTTATCAAAAGCCTTTTTCTTCTCAGGCTTCTCAGGGGTTTTTTCAGGATGGTCACCCGGATTGTCTTCATCGGGAGGCACTTCCTCATCCAACGTCCTCGTCATCGGAGGGGGCGGCGGGTCGCTCCTCTTATTCATCGCTTCCAAGCTCTTTTCTAAAGCTTTGTTCTCTCTGTGCTTTTTCGCGGCGGGCTCCTTCGGAGGAGCATTCCTCTTCACAAGAATGGCGTCATAAGCATTGTACCCACGGCCAATCAAAATTCCATTTTTAAATACCAGCGGTGTGAGATTTTGGGGGACCATCCGGCTCTGTCCCAAAATGGTTGGAGAAGTGACATAAAACCAAATGTCGTAGACATCCTCCCCAATAGAGACTGTATTGTACTCATACGGGTGGCGCATTGCACGAAGGACCTCTCCTTGCGTCATCCCCCTGTACACCTGCGTCAAATTCGAAATATTCGTCTCCGAATCGGACAAAGTGCTCAATCCCATACTGGTCGAACAACAGCCCGTTAGGAAGACAAATGCTGCAATCCAAGAACTTCTCATAGTACACACCCCTCTTCTTTAGCCAAATACTCTAACGGGCGGTTGACAAGCAAGCCTAAATTAATTAAGGATACAGTTATGCTCCTTATATTCATCCTCAGCGGCATGCTCAGTGGCCTATGTGCCGGACTCTTAGGAATCGGCGGCGGGATTGTCACGGTCCCCGTCCTCTATTACACCTACCTCTACCTCTCCCCTATTCCCCCCGAACAAATCATCCAAGTCTCCATCTGCACCTCCCTCGCCGCCACCTCGGTCACCGCCCTCGTCTCCACCTGGGCCCACCAGCAAAAACAGAACATCCTCCCCACTCCCCTCTTGGAGCTAACCCCTGGACTCCTCATCGGATGCGTTGCCGGAGCCATCGCCGTACAATATATCCCAAGTACCTGGCTCCGAATCCTTTTCGGCTCGATGGCGATCCTCTTTGGCCTCTACTTCTTCTTCCCCCGCCTCCCCCAACCCCACCTCGGAGACCGCCCCACGTCCACCCTCGCCCTCTTCGGCCTCGTCATCGGAGCCCTCTCGAGCCTCCTCGGAGTCGGCGGCGGTATTTTCATCGTCCCCCTCCTCCTCGCCTACAACACCCCCCTCATCAACGCCATCGCCACCTCGTCTGCCGCCACCCTCTTTAGCGCGCTTGTCGGCTCTATCACCTACCTCTTCATCGCCTGGGACATCCCTGAACTCCCCCACACATTCGGCTACATCGAGATCCCCGCCTTCCTCGCCGTCAGCCTCGGCTCTCTCACCACCGCCCGCCTCGGCGTTCGCCTCGCCCGCACCCTCCCCAAAGACAAAATCCAAAAAGTCTTCGCCTCCATGCTCGGCATCACCGGCGTTTTCATGCTTGTTCGTTAGTAAAAATAATTTTAAATTGAAATATATTTATAATTTCTCTACAATTTCTGAAACTAATATACCGCTCGTGATTTAAAAAGTTGGGCGATGCAGGTGGATTCCAAAAGCAGTGGCTGCCCGACCCGGTATAAAAAACAGGAACTTATTATGTCGACGATCGGTGCAATAACATTAAGCAGAGATCCCATTGCTTTGGAAAGGACTGTAACTGGGTTGCCCCTGGACACATATCAAAGATGGGGGAACAAGATAACTCAATTGCCCCTAGACATGTTGGGCGCTCTTTCCGTTTTCCTAGCTAATGAGGAGCTTGAGGGGTTAGGCAGGCTCCTTCGAGATAAGAAAATGTTAGACCAAGAACAGGTGAAGGCTGTTTTTAGCGAAAGAATGCGCCAGGGTAGGCCGCTCTCTCCAAGGCTCTATACTGTGCTTATTAAACACCTCCCCGAAAGGGAGAAGCTCAAAAAAGTCTTTGATCAGCAGCTAACCCGAAAGAGCACATACAAGAGACCGGTCACACCCGAGGATGTACAAAAGCTGGGTAGGTTTATCAACCTCCGCCGACTGAGTTATGCAGAGAGTCTGTCTGATGACGGATTGGCTCATTTGAGCAAGTTGCCCTCCCTTCATGAGCTGAAGATTCTTCTCTGTAAGAAGGTCACCGATGCAGGCCTCGTCCATTTAAAGGGGCTTTTTCTTACATCGTTGATCCTTTCTTTCTGTTCTGAAATCACCGATCAGGGACTAGCCCATTTAAGTGATTTACCTCTTCTTCAGTCGCTAGAGCTTAGGGGTTCTGTCGGAATTACCAATGCAGGTCTTGCTCATTTAAGCGGACTGCCCCTCCAGTCGCTAGATCTTTCTTTCTGTTTGGGGCTTACTAGTGAAGGGCTTCCCCACTTAAATAGATTGCCCCTCCGGTCGCTGAAGCTTTCTGCTTGTCCGTGGCTTACTGATGACGGTCTCGCCCACTTAAGTAGGTTGCCTTTGCAGTCGTTAGATCTTTCTCTCTGTGTTCAACTAACCGATGCAGGTCTTGCCCATTTAAGCCAGTTGCCTATCACCAAGCTGAATCTTTTCGGCTGTTCTAACATCACCCCTGCAGCAATTGCAAGGCTACTAAAAATATATACAACACAGGGCAACGGCCGCGTAAAGACCCCCAAAGGGAGTTACTCAAAACTCTCAGTAGAGATAACAACGTAGTAATAATGATTTTACTTGTTAGCAAATATGTAATTATTCTAAGATTTATATCTTAACAAAATAAAAACATGGAGTTACTATGTCAGCAGCCGGTCCAGTTACATCGAGAAAAGAGATCTCTCCAGAAGAATACCTAAGGTGGGTGGATACAATAGCTCAATTGCCCGTGGATGCGGTGGGCGTGGTTTCAGGTTTCCTATCTGATACTGAAGTGAGTAAGTTAGGATATCTCCTTCGAGCAAAGGGAGCATTAGACGGAGAAAAAGTAAAGGCTATTTTCCAAAACAAGCCACGCCCCCCCAGCCTCTATACCAGACTCATTATGCGCCTCCCTCATGAAGAGAGGAGAGAACTCCAAGAAATCTTTGATTGCGCAAGAACCAACCTTCGGTCTTGGGCGCATACGGTCACCTCAGAAGACATGGAAGAGGTGGCCGGGAGATTCTGTAACCTCAAGTCGCTGACTCTTTTTGGGAATTCGGGTGATACTGGGAGTCCAGATATCCCCAATGCAGGACTGGCTCAACTCCGCAGGCTGCCCCTTCTTAAGTCGTTCAGTCTGAAAATAACTCATCAAATCACCGATGCGGGGATCGCCCACTTAAGGGGATTGCCCCTTCGGAAGATCCACTTTTTCCGATGCGAAGGAATCACCGATGCAGCGCTTGCCTCCCTCAACCAGTCGGAGCAACTTCGGTCGCTCGATTTGATTGGCTGTGCACAGATCACCAATGCAGGACTGGCGCACTTAAGCACTCTCCAGCTGGAGGCACTTGACCTCAGGTGTCCCTCCCCTCAAGTAGGCGATGCGGGCCTTGCCCTCTTACGCCGAATGCCCCTTCGGTCGCTAGGCCTTGCTTGCTGTCGTGGCATCACCGATGCGGGCCTTGCCCACTTGATCGGAATGCCTCTTGGATCGCTAGACCTTTCTTCCTGTGATCAAATCACTAGTGGAGGGATGGTCCACTTGCGTGGGCTTCCTCTTCAAAGACTCAACCTCAGCGCCTGCAGAGTCACTGACGCGGGGCTGGAGCAACTTAGCACTCGTCCCCTTCAAGAACTCGACCTCTCGCACAACCACGTCACCGACGCGGGACTGGATCACTTAAAGAACCTCCCTCTTCGAAAACTCAACCTCTGGGGCTGCAAAGATGTCACCGATGCGGGACTAGCTCACTTGCGCGAGCTCCCTCTTCAAGAACTCTCCCTCAAATCCTTGGACGTCACCGACGCGGGGATGGCTCACTTGCGCGAGCTCCCCCTTCAAAAACTCCACCTCAGCCACTGCAGCGTCACCGACGCGGGACTACTGGCCCATTTAAGCCATTTGCCCCTGAGGAAGTTAAATATTGTCCAATGTCCCAACGTCACCCCTGCTGGAGTCGCAAGGCTCGTAGAGGCTCATAGAGCACGTAGAAACAAGCTTACCGTCCAATTTGAACCTTAAAATATGGAGTTATTATGTCATTAGCCGTTACGTCTACAAACTTCGCCGAAAGAATAGCGCAATTGCCCACAAAAACCGTGGGTGTTCTTGCAGGGTTCCTGTCTCCTTCTGAGATTAAGCCAGTAGGAGACCTTCTTCTAGCAAGGAGAGCCTTAAGCGAAGAATGCGTGAGCGCGATCTTCTTCAACAACCCACTTCCTCCCTCGCTCTCTGCCAGACTCATTAGGCGACTTCCTCAAAAGGAGGCGCTTCAAGCAACCTTTGATCTTGCGACAACCAAACTGACACTGAGTCACCATCAGACCCGTACGGAGGATTTGAGCGAAATAGCCAGAAGATTTCCCAACCTCACATCCCTCAGGTCTGTAATGCGAGGCTCCGATGAAACGCTTGCCCTCCTACCCCCCCTCCTAGAGTCATTGGAACTGATACACTCTGACAACGTCACTGATGCGGGACTTCGCTCTTTAAGTAGGCTTCCCCTTCAACGCTTAAGCATTCATCGCGGTGTGTCGATTACCGATGAAGGAATCCTCGCTTTAAGCACATTGCCCCTTCGGTCTCTGGAACTCATGTTCTGCTGCGACTTTACTGATGAAGGGCTTAGCCTTTTAAACACATTGCCTCTTGAATCGCTGAATCTCACCGCCTGTACTCAAATTGGCAATGCAGGGCTCGCCAACCTAAGCCGGCTGCCTCGACTACGCTCTCTCGATCTCACGACCTGCTACCGAGTCACGGATGAGGGGCTGGACCACTTAAGCCAGACGTCTCTCGAGTCGCTGGATCTTACTAACTGTCCTCGAGTCACCCCTGCTGGAGTTGCAAGGCTCATAGAGGCTCATAGAGTACGAGGGAATAGGCTGACCGTTATAACCGGAGATTAAAAGAATTTTTATATCTTGCTATTATATAATACACTAGATATGAGCGCTTTTTTAATAACAAAAACAGAATTTAATCGTCGCGTTAATGACTGGTCAGGCATTAACGCGGCTATTAACGACATCCCCGCTGATGTCCGGTTATCCGACCAGGACCTTCTCGATCTAACGGAAGGGCGTTGGTCAGCCCCCGTCTTTACAACCAAGCACTGGCCTTGGCTCGCCTTCCGCGCATTTCTAGAGGGCCAATTATCAGAAAAAGCCCTCACTAAGCTCCTCCTCTACCACGCCTCTCTGCAAGAGGGGTCGGTCGAGACGTTCCAATTGCTGGGCAGCGCGAAAAAAGTCGATCTAGCGGCTTTGCGTATGCTGGAGCATTTTGGCAATAGTACCATGAGAGGGGAAAAGATTTTGCGTCACCTGGAGACCTCAGATATCGATCCCTTGGACACGCAATTTTTTCGGGTGACGCACAAACCCACCGAAGAAGACTCCCTCTTTTTTGGGCTTCTGTGCATCGGGAGCCATCCAGGTCTCAGATTGGAAGGCACTAGCTACGTGCAACTGGTCCTCCCTCCCGACCTTCTCAACTCCATACTAGAAGCCCACTTTGGGAACCATGCGCGAAAAGCGCTCCCCGTGCTGGGCCACTTTGCTACGAAAGAGCGCCTCTCAAATCTCTTGCTCCGCCCCGTCTCCATCAGTTTTGAGCCTTACATCACCGTTCCGAAAGAGTCGCACGGCGGCTACCTATCGACTCCCCTCTCGTTTTACCAGCACGACGCCATGCACCACCTGTGGGTCGATTCAGCCAATATCCATCGGAAGACCTGGGTGGCCTTGGCTCACCACTTCAGAGACCAGAAAATGACCGAGGAGACTATCGCCTGTCTCGACGGTGACTTTGAACCCTATGCCAAATCCCTTTGGGGGTACCATGCAGGGGGCTCTCCAGACGATCTATTCTGGTACACCGTATTCATGACCTATGACGATGATAAAATCGATACGGTCCTTGCGTTTTTAAGAGAACATAGAGAACTTGCCCCCAAATTCTCCGATACCATCAGAAGCTGCGAAGAACTTTATCCCAAAATAAAAAGGGGGCAGTGGAAAGCATTCACCTCCCTTGTTCGAGCAACGCTAGGGGAACCATGATCCGCTCTTCAAAACTTGATCAAACATGGTCATGTATAACCAAATGATCAGATTTTGATCGAGGGCTATCATGCCCTCGGTTTAATCTCCTGGCGCTGCGAATTGCTTCGCCGCCTTGCC
>CAIVVG010000196.1 GCA_903909295.1 uncultured Chlamydiae bacterium | reverse complement strand
GGGAGATCCACCTTCTTGCACTGCCCCCCTTTTTTAGAGCGGATGAACAGCTGAGAGCGAGCTTCTTCCTTCCCAGGCCTTGAAGGAGCGAAAAAACAATCCAGCTCTTGAGACACCTCGGGAAGCGGGATGGAGAATTCATTTTTGGGCTGCAATAGCTCCAAAGAGAGAGGCACTTGCGCCTTCGGGGATGCCGGAGCCCTCGTTAAATCCAGAGAAGGGGATCCCCCGGCCCACACGGATATGAGGAACGGCAAGAAGAGACAAAACGCCCCCCCGATTAAACCGATCCCTCTCCAGATCAACCGCTCAGGAAAATAGAGAACCGTTTTCTGAAAATCCATAACGAATCACTATAAAAGATTAGGAAAAAAAAGATAAGTATAACCTGAAGACCATTTACAACCAACACATTACAGAGACCCCTCTCAAGAGGGGTATTGCCAATAATTAAAATAAAGTTTTAAATAGAGCTAAGGCGAAATAGGCCAAATAAGGCCTGGCCCTCATTAGGAGCATTGGATGAACAAGAATAAAATCATGGATAAGTTGAAAGAGGGCATCTCTGTCCACGAAGTGGAGTCTTTTGCCCGAAAACATACGAGCGAGGTTTTCACGCTCGTCGCATTGATCGTCGGTTCTGTGTCGAGTATTTTCGACTTTTTCACCGGCCCTTCGATGACCATTCTCTTCTTAGCTGCGGGCTTCGCGGCAGGGATGCTCTTCACTGAGCAGATGGATCGAGCGCTCAAGCAACTGTTCCACTTTACGGAGAAACAAGAGAAGACCACCCGTATGATCATCGGCGGCGTGAAGATTGTTGTGGGTATTTTTATCCCCTTCGTCCTCTTTGGAGTGTACGGCCTGCTCGCAGGATCATCCTACAATTACTTCTCTCGTCATGCGGGAAGCGTAGGGAGTGACAAGCCCTTCCGATCTCAGAAGGGCTCTAGCAGCGACGAACACGACTAGTCGTACTGGGCGTGGTGTACAGCTCGTCCAACGCGGGAGCCGAGGAGAATTGCGCTTAGCACGATCCCAAAACTGGGGGCGAACTGGGTAGAGCGCCCTACACAGCGGAGACCGTATTGGATCAGTTGCGTAATCGATGCTACCCAAGAAACCTCGACGGCCAAAGTAGCAGAACCTCCCCACATTCCGTGTTCCTCAAAGGTGGGCGCGCGCTCGAACACCGGCCCTGCTACTTGGCTGACCAAGTAGGCCACTGCACTCATCGCACCCCAAAGCAGGGTACTTTCCCCTGCAATCGCCGCAGCTGTCAATCCGACAGCTGCTGTACCTAGAAGCTCAAACCCTTTCTCGATGGTTGTCATGAGTTCCTCCTAATTATCCGTATGCTGGTGGAGCTGACGGAGCATAGTAAGAGGGAGGGGGAGCGTCGGGATAGAGCGGTTGATAACGACTTTCTCCCAGCTGTTCCTTTGCAGCCTGAACGAGCCCTTGGGGTCGCAGCATGTCGGCGCAAAGCACCTTGTTTCTTTTCTCATCACCCCAGTGAAGGCCCAAGTTCCCCAGACCAATTACTGTACCGGCAAAAAGAGCGGCATAACCAGCCGTGATCAACATAGGAGCCACCACTAAACCGCCGGCTACCAAACTCACTGCACCCGTCAGGACTGTAACAGCAGAAAAGAGTCGGTTGCGACTGTTTTCATAGTTGTGCTGATGAATTTTTTCGCGCTGCGTTAGTAAGTTGTATACTGCGGAAGGAGCTGCGAAATCTTGCGCGCTCATCTTCTGATCATGTACCCATGCAAGAGTTTCTGACTCATCAGAATACTGTCCATAAAACACACCGACAGCAAAAGCCGCAAAAGCTGCCACCACCCCACCAACCCAGAGAGCTGCACGAGCGGAATCTTCTTTTTTTTCTTCTTCTGTCTTAGAACGCTTCTCCGGAGCAGGAGCGTGATTGATGATGTTTGTGTTGTGCGTGCTCCAATCCCACCCACTCCAACCACCCCTGTAGTAGTAATAAGGGTCAGCACAGCGAATATAGACGATGCGCTCCGGAGGCTGTTCCTCTCTTACTCTACGAACCTCATTAGTCTCTCGAAGAGCGAGGGCCGCGCCTGCGAAAAGTTCACAATTAGTAACCACTCCATTCCAATAAATTGGATTATAACCGGCTGCTGCCATACGACGACTCCTTGTTGGTTTCTGGCGGAGAGTATACGGCTTTTTTGATTTAACACAACCTTAAAAAATCTTTTACCCGCCCAACACCTTTTGCCGCTCGGCTATATAGTGCATGAGGCCGACTTGTTTCTCTGCGAAACTCCCCAAAACGGGGTCCAGGGCGCCGGGGGTGCTCTCTGCGTAAGCCCGGAACTCTTCCCAGGCGGCCCTCTCACCGGGCTGGTTTTTGAGCTCCTGTTGCAGGGTGGCGATCCGGATCAGGAGCTGGGCATACAAGATCGGGTGCTGAGGGCCCTTCATCTGCTCTTTCAGGGCCACAGCGTGCTCTAAAGCCTGCTGATAGGCGCCCTGCTCAATCAAAAGGCTCCCTGCGGCAAACGCAGCGTGGAGAGGAGCGACTCCCTGAGAGCGAGCCAAAATCCCCCGCGCGATTTTAAGAGCCTCTTCTGTGCGGCCCAAGCTCAAGAGTTTCTGGGCAATCGCAGGCTCATACTTCTTCTTCAAGGCGGGCGCCTTGTGGAACGCGGCCTCCATCGCAGTGTATTTTGCCTCGTCTTTAGGCTCTGATAGCCATGCGGAATAGGCGACCTCTGCTCGTAGATACGTTTCAGCGCTCGGGCCCGAAGTGGCGTAAGCGATCAGCGCAAAGGCAAACATCAAGACGGCAGTGCCACCCAGCAACAGTTCTTTTTTCCGAAATAAAAATAGCTCAATCATAGGATCTCCTTATATACCTGCTCCATTCCATCAAGAGTATGCTCTAAAGTAAAGTGTTTTTCAACGCGTTCTCGAGCCGCCTCTCCCATCCTGCGGCGGAGTTCGGGGTCTTGGCGCAGCGCCAAGACCGCTTCGGCAACGCGCTCCGGAGCAAACGGGGGCACCTGAATCCCCGTTACGCCACCTATGCACACCTCTCCCAATCCTCCGGTCGCCGTAGCCACAAGGGGTTTGCCCAAATAAGCGGCCTGTAAAATGGCCTGCGACACCCCCTCATGAGCTGTGCTGAGAAGGGCAAAGACGTCGAGCGCCGCCATTGTGGCAAAAGGGGAGTCGAGGTGCCCTGTGAAAAAGACGATGCCCTCTAGATTCAGCGCGAGGGCCTGTGCGCGGTACGTCTCGGCATGCCCTCCGCCAATGACAACCCACTTCAGCGAGGAGTGTCCCCTCATTGAGTGAGCTGCTTGGAGCAAATCTCCGATCCCTTTCCACGAGCGCATAAAACAGGCCGTCCCAACGAGAAAATCGGTCTCTGCAAGGCCGAGCTGCTGCCGAAGGGGGATTCCCGGTAGACAGACAATGCGCTTGGGATCGACCCCCGTTGGGATGGAGCGGCACTTTTGGACAGAGATCATCGGCAAGATTGAGCTACAGGTCGTCACCACAAAATCGGATAAAGCCCCATAAAGGAGGCGGCGATTGAGACCCGGTTTGATCGGCGTGGAGAGGTGACGCGTCCGGACAATGCGTCTTCCGCTGAGGCGCGCCGCGATCCCCCCGATCCACGCATCGAGAGAGGAGTGAGTATTGACGAGATCGATCCGATGACGCGCCATAATCCAGAGGAGCTGAAAGAGACAAAAGAGCCAATATTTTTTCTGGAAGCGAAGCTCGTAAACAGTAAAGCCCGCGGCCCGCGCTTGGGGGATTAAATCACCACCTTGCATCACGCCCAAAAATACTTGGTGGCCCCGTTTGCGCATCCCCTCCGCTTCGCGCAAAATCCGAATCTCTTGCCCCCCCCAACCGGGGGATGCTTCCAAATGCAAAATATTCAAGGTAACCTCGTGAGAATTTTTTTGTGACCTGCTGAAAAGGGGATCGAACCTAGAGAATGCCGAGAGACCCATTCGTAACCGGGGATAGCTTTGCGATGGAAGGCGCGCAAGTGAGTTGGAAATAGATGCGCCTTGTACCGAGTGAATGTGTGGACCTCTTCAGGCAGCTTTTGAACCACCTCTACCTCGAGATCAAACAGTTGTGCTACCTCTTCCGCCACCCGCCGCATCCCCCACCGCTCCTTGCCCATTTCAAAATAAGGGAACTCATACAAACCGGCCATCACTTTTCCTTGCTGCACCTGTTTGAGTAAAATGGCCCCTTCAGCTTCAATCACTCCCACCGCGCGCCGCAGCACGGTGGTTTTAGGAGCCTCTTTTTTGAGAGGCAAGAGCTCAGCCTTGCCTTGTGCAAGAGCCAAACACTGCTCGCTCAAAGGGCACACTGCACAAACAGGCTTCGGCGTGCAGAGGGTCGCTCCCAGTTCAATCAACGCTTCGGCGGTAACCCAGGGCATTTCTCGATCGAGGAGAGCTTCTGTTTTTTGGGCAAGGAGTTGTTTAACGGCTTGCTGATCGACCCGTTGCTCAATCGCAAAGAGGCGGGCGAGCACCCTCGTCACATTTCCATCGATGGCCACTGCCCTTTGCCTGAAACCGAAACTCAGAATCGCCCCAATTGTATAGGGCCCCAAGCCCCGAATCGTTTTGAGGAGCGAAGCATCACGGGGGATCTCTCCTCCAAACTGCTCTACGATTTGGCAAGCGCCGAGGTGCAAGTTCCTCGCCCTGGCATAGTAGCCGAGCCCTTCCCAAGCTTTGATTACTTGGGAGAGCGGCGCCGCGGCCAGCGCCTGGATATCAGGAAAAAGGGCCATCCACCGCTCAAAGTAGGAAACGACCACGCTCGCCCTGGTTTGTTGGAGCATCACCTCTGAGACCCAGACCCGATAAGGGGTCGGATTTTGGCGCCAAGGGAAGTCCCTCTTGTTTTGGAAAAACCAATCGTGCAATGCTTTCATAGGAGAGGCTATTATAGTGATAGGGCTTATTTTCGACGACTCCCCCCATTACCTCGACCATCTCGGACCCCTTTGTGCTCTCTTACAGGTTCCTCTGGTCATTTTCGAACCCGCCATCGCCGATCTGGCCCGCCGCTATTACCCCGACCTCAAGGTGGTAGAGGAAGATCTCCGAACATGGGAACCTCCCCAACGGGTCATCACCTGTTCCCCGCGCCCCCTACTCGAAGCCTCCCTCTACCGCTGCCCGAAAGAAACCGTCTGGATCCCTCATGGTCAATCGGACAAAGCCCCCTGCTTTGAAGTGCTCCAAGAAGAAACTGCGGTCGCCGTTTACGGAGAGCGGATGGAGAACCAGGTACGAGCCGCCCATCCCACATTGCCCATCCATCGCTTAGGGAACTTTCGGTACCGCTACTTCCTTGCGCACCAAAGTTTTTACAAAGGATTGCTGCCGCAGACGAAGCGCAATTTTCTCTACGCCCCCACTTGGGACGACTATGAAAAGAGCAACTCGTTTTGGAACGCCTTTCCCGTCCTTGCACAAACACTTCCCCGTGACGCTACTCTCCTAGTCAAGCTCCATCCCAATACCTACCGACAATACCCAGAAAAGGTGGAAGTGCTTCGAGGCCGTTACGGACAAAAGGAAAACATTGTCTGGATTGAGGACTTTCCCCCGATCTACCCTCTCCTCAGCATCTCCGACGCCTACATTGGGGACATGTCCTCCATTGGATATGACTTCTTAACATGGAATCGACCCCTGTTTCTTCTCGAGAAGAAACGGGAGTTGTGCGGAAGACATGTAAAGCCAGAAGAGGTGTTCCAAGCCTACGAGGAACCCGACCTCTTTGCCCCACAGAGAGCCGCCCTGTACGACCAAACCTTTGATCCTAATCCAGGACACCTGCAAATTACTTGGTAGTTTTTCCACTCTTCAGGGAAATTGCATGATAAAAATAGTTTATCCCTTTTTCCCTCTGCGCTCTCCGCGGCTCTGCGGTAAACTTTGTTTCTCGGGGCCGGGTTT
>CAIVVG010000195.1 GCA_903909295.1 uncultured Chlamydiae bacterium | reverse complement strand
GGGTGTTCATCGGCTACGACGTCCGGCACCACTCTCGGGAATTTGCCGAGGAGGCCGCCGCCGTTCTAAATGGCAATGGCATCGAAGTGCTCCTCTCTAAAGATATTTGCCCAACGCCCCTCGTCTCCTTTGCCTGCCGCCACTTTCACTGCAGCGCCGCGATCATGATCACCGCCTCCCACAATCCCCCCCAGTACAACGGCTACAAAGTCTACTGGAGCGACGGCGCGCAAGTCGTCCCCCCTCACGACCTCGGCATCATGGCGGAAGCTGCCAAAATCCATAGCCCTCGCGACATCGCCAGAAAGCCAGGCTACAAAGAAGTCGGTTCCGAACTCGACGAAGCGTACTTAAAAGAGCTTAAAACCCTCCAACTCATTCCCCCATCCCCTATCCAGCTCCTCTATACCAACCTCCACGGCACCGGCATCCGCCTGATGCAAAAAGCCCTCGCATCCTGGGGCTACACCGATATTCGGTTCGTAGAAAAGCAAACAAGCCTCGACGGCAACTTCCCCTTTGCCCCCTCCCCCAATCCCGAAGAGGAAAAAGCGCTCGCCCTCGGCACGGAGCAGCTCACCTTAGAAAAACGGGACCTCCTCTTTGCCACCGACCCCGATGCAGACCGAATGGGAGCCGTCGTCCTCCACCACGGCAAAGCCGTTCGCCTCACCGGCAACCAGATCGCCTCCCTCTGCCTAGCACACATTTGCGAGAAGAAAAAGCTCCCCCACAATGGCGCCTGCATCAAGACCATCGTCACCACCGAGCTGTTTCGGGCCATTGCCCAAAAAGGGGGACTTACCTGTGTGGATGTTCTCACCGGCTTTAAATACATCGGCGAGCAAATCCTTCACTGGGAAAAGAGTGGGCCGAAGTTTGTGTTTGGCGCAGAAGAGTCCTATGGATACTTATGTGGCACCTTTGTCCGAGATAAAGACGCCATCTCATCGAGCTGCATCCTCGTCGAGGCGGCAGCCTGCGCAAAGCAACGCGGCCTCACCCTCATCGACCAACTCTACGCCCTCTACCAAACCCACGGCCTCCACCGCGAATCGCTCACCAACATCGCCTTTTCCGACACCCAAGCCGGCATGGAGCAAATGCAAGCCATGATGCGCCAACTCCGCACGCACCCTCCCACCCAAATCGGCGACGAAAAAGTCGTCTCCATGGAAGACTATCTCCATCAAGAGCTCCTCCCCAAATCAGACGTCCTCCTCTTCCGCCTCTCTAAAGGGAGCAAACTCGTCATTCGCCCCTCCGGCACCGAACCCAAAGTCAAGATCTACGCTGAAGTCGTAGAACCCCCCGGCCAGCCACTAAACATCGCTGCCTGTGATGAGAGGTTGGCGCGATTAGTGAAGGCTTTTCAGTCGAGCACCCGATGAAAAATAAACAAATGATGGGAGCGCGAGGGCGAAGTCCTTGCCTCTTTAGAACGGCATCGAAGGCGTTTGCGCATCCGCCTTCGTCGCCGCATCCTCAAAAGCCCCCAAAATGAGATCTTGCAGCCCCTCTATGTCATTGGGGTTTACACATTCCGGCCGAATCACAATCTTCTTCAGTTCCTTCGAGCCACTCAGAATCACGGTCACAAGACCCCCGCCTGCTGACCCCTCGATCGTTGTATTCTCTAAAGTCTGTTTAGCCAAGCTCATCTGCTGTTGCATCAACTTGGCCTGTTTTTTCATTTTCGAAAATCCACTACCCATATCCGTCCTAATTAATTTTTAAACTTCCTTCTAACTCTATCGCCGCAAAGCGCATCAATGTATCGTAGTGGCTGGGATGTTTTCCTGTCACCTGCGGAGCCGCTACAACGGGCTTCACTTCTTCGACCTTCTCCACTTTAGGCGGAGCCACCACAATGGGTTTCACTACTTCCGGCACCACCTCTTTAGGGGGAGCCACCACAACCGGCACTACCACTTCCGGCATTGCCTCTTTGGGGAGAGCCACTACTTCCTCTTGTACCCTCTCCACTTTAGGGGGAGCCGCCACACTCACTTCCCCCTTCAAAGTCTCCTCCAGTTGGGACAAGCGGCGCACTAACACCTCGACCGGAATCCTGTTTTTGCTTCGGATGACCCGCAGCAAAAGGGACTCGAGGGCCACCCGCTGAAACACGCTCTTCTGGAAAGGGCCCTCGGCCTCGATCAACATTTGGAGGATATGGAGACACTGACCTTGTGTGTAGTGGTGCGCCACGGCGGCGTACTTTTGGGCCACTTCCGGCGGCAAAGACTTGTCCCCCACGGTTTTATAGAGCGTCAGGTTCCGGTAGTGTTCGATCAGCTGCTCGAGGAAATGGCCCAAATCCTTCCCCATCTCGAAGAGGGTTTGCACCAGCTCGAACGCGCGGGGAAGGCGCGCTTCGGCAAAGGCTTGGTCTAGAGAGAAAAAGAGCTCTTCTGAGACGAGCCCGAGAGCCTGACGAACGACCGCTGAGGTGAGAGACCCTTGAGTAAAGCAAAACAGCTGATCGAGGATCGACTCGGCATCGCGCAAACTCCCCTCGGCAAAGCCGGCAATCAAATGGAGCGCGTCGGGAGCTACCTGACGCCCTAAATCGGTGGCGATCTCTTGGAGCTTAACAACGATCTGCTCTGGCAAGATGCGTCCTAAATCAAACCGTTGGCAGCGGCTGACGATGGTCGGGAGCACTTTTTGAGCCTCGGTCGTGGCAAAGAAAAATTTCGCCCGCGCAGGAGGTTCTTCCAGCGTCTTGAGGAGAGCATTGAACGCCTCCTTGGTCAGCATATGAACTTCATCGATGATGTAGATCTTGTACTTCCCTTGAGCGGGAGCGTAACCTACAGTCTCATTGATTTGGCGGATATCGTCGATCCCCCGATTGGAGGCGCCATCGATCTCGATTACATCGAGTGACTGCCCCGAAACGATCTCCCGGCAAGAGGCACACGTGTTGCACGGCTCAAATTCAGCCGTCAACGCCTGACAGTTGAGCGCCTTGGCGAAGAGACGGGCCAACGTCGTCTTCCCCACCCCGCGCGATCCACAAAAAAGGTACGCATGAGCCACCTGTTCAAACCGCAAAGCGTTCTTCAAAGTCTGGACAATAGCCCCTTGGGCGACCACTTCTCCAAACGTTTGGGGGCGATATTTACGGGCGATGGCCTGGTAACGAGGTCCTATTTGATTTGTCATGTGGCTGAGCCTTAAGGTTCTGAGATGTTAAGAACCATTATAGCTCGCAGGAGAGTTTAAGGACAAATGGAAGATTTGGTATCCTTGAGATCATGACTCCAAGTGGAAACCGATTCCGCCAGAGCTGGCGCGAGTGGCTAGCCTCCAATCAAAGGGGCTGGCGCATCATTGTGGGATGCGTCTGTGTATTCTCATTGGCCCTCTTTCTCCACTTCAGGGAGGTTCGCCTCGAGGTGCTCGACCTGAACGCCACGGCCGGCCGCTACGTGGTGGCCCAGATCGACTTTGAGTTCCCCGATTATGAAAGCACCATTGTCTTAAAACAGCAGGCGACACAAGACGTCGGGAAGATTTATCAGATTGAAGATAAGCAGATCCGCGATGTCCGCTACGATGTGGAAGAGTCGCTGATCCGCAATAAGAATTGGCGCACTCAGGCCCCCGCTAGCACTTTTGAGGAAATGTACAAAGCAGCGGACGAACTAGAAACCCTCCTCATCGAAGCCCGCTTTACCGACCCCCGCACCATCCAAAAAATCCGAGAGCTCCAGCTCCCTGAAGCGAGCTATTTTGAACTGACCCCCGACGAGACCCCACAACACCTTCCAGCTGAGTTTTGGCAGAAAATGTCTCACCAAATCACCCAAACCTCCGCCTTCCACCCCGATACAGTCACGTACATCATCCGCGCCTTTGAAAAACGGCAGTGGCTCCTCTCTGAGGATACGGCCCTCGAACACTCGATCCGCAGCCAAGTCAGCAGAACCATCCCCGAGAAACTCACCCGCGTCCAAGCCGGCACCCGGATCATCAATCAAGGGGAGAAGATCAATTCCCGGCACATCACGATGCTCCAAGCGATGAAGACCGCCATTTCCGAGAGCCGCCGCCTCACCGACCCCACCACCATCATCGCCAGCCTCCTCCTCGCCCTCATCTTCGTCACCATCAGCGCCCTCTACTTCCGGATCAGCCAACCCACTTTTATCCGCTCGCTGCGCGAAGTCGCTCTCTTTGTCTGCATTGTCCTTTTGACCCTTCTCTTTGCCAAATTTGTGGAAGCGATCCTCCTCAAAAGCCAATCGAGCATTTTAGAGGCCGTTCGCTATCCCGTCGTCGCCCCCTTTGCCACCCTCCTCATCTGCGTTCTTCTCTCCCCTCGCACCGCCCTCTTTGCCGCCACCTTCCTCTCGATCATCCTCTCCGTCAGCCTCGCCGTCGACCACAGCCGCTTCCTCGTCCTCAACCTCGTCACCTCGATCGTCGTGATCATCAGCACCCGCGACCTGCGCAAGCGAAAAGAGATCTTCACCGTCTGCATGAAGTCCTGGCTCAGCTCGATCCCCGTCCTCTACGCCTACACCCTTAGCGAAGGACACCTCGCCAGCTACTCCTTCTTCAATGACACCCTCTCCTCGCTCGTCTTTCTCCTCATCACCGCCGTCCTCGTCGTCGGACTCCTCCCCGCCCTCGAGTCCCTCTTCGGCGTCCTCACCGACATGACCCTCATGGAATACATGGACCCCAGCAGCGAACTCCTCTCCCGCTTCGCCCTCCAAGTCCCCGGCACCTACCAACACAGCCTCGTCCTCGGCAACCTCGCCGAAACCTGCGCCCAGAGCATCGGAGCTAACGGCCTCTTTTGCCGCGTTGCGACCCTCTACCACGACATCGGGAAAATGAATAACCCCCAATTCTACACTGAAAACCAACAAGGGGCGATGAGCATGCACCAGCTCCTGACCCCCCTTGAATCGGCCCAAGTGATCATCTCCCACGTCACCGACGGCGAAGCCATCGCCCGTAAAAACCGCCTCCCCGAATCCTTCATCGACATCATCCGCGAACACCACGGCACCACCCTCGTCTACTTTTTTTACCGCAAGCAACTCGAACTTGCCGCCCTACCAATGAGCGACGCCGAAAGAGACCAATTCCGCTACCCAGGCCCCAAGCCCCGCACCAAAGAATCGGGTATCATCATGATCTGCGACAGCGTCGAAGCCGCCTCCCGCTCGATGGAAGAGTTCAATGAAGGAACGCTTACCGAACTCATCAACCGGATCGTCGCCGAAAAAGCCGAAGATGCCCAATTCGACGACTGCCAACTCACCTTTGAAGAACTCAGCCGCATCAAGAAGATCCTCGTCAAAACCCTCGTCCTCACCCACCACGTCCGCGTCAAATATCCCAAACGAGACAGTAAGTACTAGACAAAATTTTGCTTTGAGGGGTACACTCCTCCTTCTGAAAAAAGGAATGTGACCCGTGGTACGACTTTCCGCAGGAGAAGTAGACAACCGATACGTCCCCCCAGCCTTAGATTGCGACATTCCTCCAAATCCAAGATCCCCCACAGTGAAAGAGAATCTGGAACTCTTAACCAGCTACGTAGCAAACGGCCTTGCTCTGACAGGTCTTGGCCTAGGAGCTTCGCTCCTCATGAACGTCCTCCATTGGGAGTTTTTCCCTGCACCGACTCTGCAAGGTTGTGCCGTTGGAGCCCTTTTCGGACCCATTACCACTGGCCTTGTTCTCAGTCTTGTGACAGACCCCCTCTTGTCACTGGGACAACGCCTCATAGATCGAGCGGCCCTCCAACACCCCGCAGTGAAAACAGTCTGCCGCATCGCGATTGTGGTTTTTGCTCTCGCCGCCTCGATCTACATCACCACACTCCTCTACTCCGCACTGCAAACGCACATCATCGCCCAGCTTGCACCGGAAGCGCAGGCCCTACTGACCTATTTCCGCGGAGGGCCGTATACAGGCCCCAGTGAAGTCCCCCCCGAACTTTGGAATACAGCGCTCTTCGCCCACAGCCGACTCAAAGGCTTCGCCTTTGGCTGCACCGCCACCCACCTCCACGCTACCCTCCGCAAAGCAGAGCCTCTCCGGAACGGAACCCCCCTCAATCTTGAAATAGTAGGGGTTCCATGGTAGCAGTAGCAAACATCCGATGGCAAATTGCTTGGCCCAGTGCAGTTGGCGATGTGGCGGATACCCACTGCTCTATTTGTCACGACGCGGACACTCCCGGCCCCATTTTAGCGCACCCTCCTCGTCCCCTTCCTCCCTCCGGCATCTACCAAGACTTCTTGAGCCTCTTCAACCTCCAGCCCCTTGTCCATCGCGTGCATAGAACCTGTTTGCTGCAATTTGAGGGGGGTACTTGCCCCCAATGCCGAAATCAATACGGTCAAATACCAGACGTTCCTCCCCCGTTGCGCTACCGGTTGATTGAAGATCTCACCGACTGTATCAAGACGGGCACCATTCTTGCAGTCCTGCAGTGCGTTCCTCTTCTCAGCTCTTATCTTCTCTTACCCACGATACTGCCGTTCCGCTCCAAAGAACTGATTCCATTGGATTGGAGCGGCACGAGTTCTGGTCATCTC
>CAIVVG010000194.1 GCA_903909295.1 uncultured Chlamydiae bacterium | reverse complement strand
AGAGGAAGAGGTAAACCACCCAAAAAAGGATCCTCCCGGGTGTTCCGAGGAGCCGATCGGCCATGGAAATGAAGCTCGAATCGGGCGGCATCCAGAGACCCACTTCTAAAAGGAGCAATCCGGTGCAGAGCATGAAGAGCCAGCAAATAAAATAAATCGTCAAAGAGGGGACAAAACCTCCCGCTCCTGTAGCTACAGGAAGTGCTAGCATCCCGACACCGATCGTTGTTCCCGCGATGAGCAAAGTACCGCCGACAACATGCCCCAAAGAATGAATCACGCGCATAAACATACTCCAATTGCCTCCAGTATAACTCTAAACGGGAAAAAGGAGATAGAAAATTTCTTGATGTCAAAATAGGACAGAGTGCAGAATGGCTCTCTTTTGGAGGATTTTCTATGAAATGTATAACACCGACATCGGACTCAGTAGCCCATTCAATTGGGAACTCCTTTCTGGAGACCATCTGGTCTCGCATTAAGAATATCGCGACCAGCGCTTTTAATTGGTTTAAAAGCTTCTTCTGGCACACCCCAGCTAAACCCATTGTAACTCCATCCCTTTCACCTGTGAGTAGCGTGTCCACTGTAGCTACCGAGGTTTTAGCGGTGACTCCTGAGGATACAACTACAGCAGAGTTTCGAGTAACTAAAAGGCAGCGCCCCGAGGACACTGCGGTAGCTGCTGCTCCGGCTTGCACACGGATTGTTGAAAGAGAGGAGAGGCTCTCGGCCAAACAAGGTCGATTTGCGGCTCTAGCCTTCATCAAAACTGAAAAATTATTTAACTCCTGTGAATCTGGAGGGGACACTTTTCTAGAATTGGCCCTGCTCCAAGCGAAGAATAAGGGAATCACTGCGGCGGAAAAAGACCTCAGACTGAGCCGCGAGATTTGTCGCTGCGGCTTTACTATTCCAGCCGGCCTAAATAGGGAAGGAAAACTCCCCTCAGAGCATTTTGGACCATGGTTGGAAGCCCAAGTGGATACGATCGATGCACGAACAGGACCTCATGCAATGATTGTGCGAATGGGAGATATGGTATTAGGCGTTGTCAGTCCTCGAGAAAGGGTGTGGAAGCTCTTTACCTCAGATGGATCTCGGATGAGCGTGGACCTCTTTGAATCAGGGCATGCACTGAAACGCAAAATTCAAGAACTCGTCCCCAAAGCCGGACCTTTCAATATAACAGCCCTGCAGCCAAACCATTGCAGATAAATCAGCCGCAGCCCTCTTTTTTAGTGCAAAAAAAGATTTTAACGAATAGAATCCTAATGCATTCTTAACAGAGGGCTTTCTTCATGCTTCGGGCTATCACCTGGCGTCTAGCCGATTTGGCTTCTTCCGCAGTGGAACAAGTCCCACATTTAAGCGACCTGGCTTCTCGGGTGGCTCAGTTTTTCCAAAGGCTCTTCCATTGGTTTTTCTTCGGTGGCGAGACGCCGCCCGCTCTGCCGTATAGGGAATGGCGAGAAGGGGAGGGGACGCCTGGTGCCCGCAAGTCCTTTAGCTCTCAGCCTGAAGGGATGGCTAACCCTCCTCAACGGCCCCTCACACCTGTTTCGCCGCGCGGCAGTGCCTCTTCTCTAGAGATCAGTAGCGACAGCGACGAGGACGAAGTTCCAGGCGCTCCAGCAATGCAAGAAAAAACAATTGACCCAGAATGGTTCAAGCTGGCGGGTGCCGTTGTTATCCAGGCAAAAAAGGCGCTCAAGAAACCTCTTTCGCTGGCTCAAACACGCATCGCTTCGTTGCTCTGTTCCTTGGGAGCGTTAGAAAAATCTCTCAAGGGGAACAGCTCTCCTGAAATACTTGGAGCAGTGCTCAGAGAACAGCTGCAGCTACCTAAAAAAACCTTCCGTTTTTCTGATCTGTTGAGGGAGAAATTTCCCCAATGGAAATTGGATGGAGTGGATAAAAGCGAGTGTTCTGGAAGTCACTTGTCGGATAATTTTTTTAACAAACTGCAAAGTTCTTTAAGTCAGTTGGCACTTGATGCGGCAACTGACAAAAGAAATCAGGTGGTCATTGTAGCTAGAGGGCAAGACGATTGGAGAGAATATTGCGCCATCTTGTGTGAGAAAGACAGCAGTTTTTGTTTGTTCGATTTCCAGACCTCAGAGAGAGCCCCTACGATAGGGCAAACTGTTATAAGAAGTCAGTACTTTACACCAGAAATGTCTCGGTCCATATTGAGAATCTCCGAAATATTGGTAGATAGCTCTGACTTCTGCACACTCACTCAGTACAAAATAACCGATCCAGATTTTTTAGCACACTGGTTAATCGACAGACGTTTTCGCGCGCAGCCTTCAGACCTCCAGTCTACAGAAGTTTTAGAGATCGTCAGAATTAGCCCTATTATGCCACAATTGCAGCAGAGTTTTGTCTCTATCGAGCCGGCAGAAACCGGCTTGGGCCTGACGCAAAGACAATACAGCAATCTTTTTGTCAGTCAAACCGCGGAGTGACCATGCGCTTTCTCTTTTTACTTTTAAGCCTCTCTCTTTGTGCCGCTGAGCGGCTTGAACTCAAACGACCCGATGGGAGCACCCTCATCGCTTACCTCGCTCTGCCTCCGGCCACTAAAGAGTGCCCCTTATTGGTTGTTGTGCAAGGAGCCCAATCGGAAAGCGTGCGTCTTCTTGTGGACAAGTTGAAGGAGAATGCCACTTGGGGGATTTTGGCCATTGAAAAGCGGGGAGTCTCCGAGACCATCGATGCCGAAGAGTTTGCCCGCCACCACTGCTTGGAAGAGCGCTTTCAAGATCACCAACTCCTCTTGCGCAAGCTGAAAGAGGGATTCATCCCCAGCTGGAATAAAAAATGGGCTCTACTAGGACAAGGGGAGGGGGGTAAGATCGGAGCGGCCCTTGCAGCGCGCGCTCCAGACCTATCGGCCCTCATTCTCCTCGCCCCAGGCGGCGGATGGGACCCCTCTAAGGAGCTCCTCCAATCCTTTAGGAAGGAACTCATCAGCGAGTCCTTTACCCCGCACTATATCCACTCATTCCTAGGCCAAGCCAAGCAACTACTCGAATCTGCTCAAGAGGACCCCGCTTGGGACAAAGAGTGCTTTGGGTTCACCCACCTCTATTGGGCCTCGCTGCTCAAGGCCGACCTCGCCCAAGACCTGATGACAGCCCAATGTCCCATCTATTATGTCCACGGAGACCTAGATGACCGGATTCCCTTGAGCAGCGTCGAGGCACTGGTGCAAAAACTCAAGACAAAACCCCAGTTCACTTGCCAGAGAAAGGAGGGAATGGGCAGAGAGGTGATCCGAGACCCCCAAATCTACCAAGAGGCTTTTGACTGGCTCAAGGGGAAGTAAGGCTGGGGCAACCCTTTGCCCCTCAGCCCCCCTACACACAACATAACATGTATTATCAGACGTTATCTAACCAAATGACTTGGACCGCTCACGACCGCGGAAAAAGCCGTCGCTCTCCGGACTGTCTGCTTGGAGCTCTCGTTCTGCTGTCCTGCATCCGTGCTGTTTGGAGATGACTTCCGGCCTTTCCACCGTTCCATCGGATTTAGGCGGATGGAGAATGATCGTAAAGTCCCCGTCCTGGTTGAGCTTCTGAACGAATACTCCCTGAGGGAAGTTGATTGCAATCGTCAAGCCCTCGCCGGAGACGTGGATACGGAAAAACTGACTCAGGTCCGGAGAGAGCCTTCCCTCGAGAACTGTCGGTGTTCCCGGACTGACAGGTCTCGAATGCCCACCTAACCTCTCATACGTAAAGGTATTACAATCTGAACACTTGATATATCTGCACTGAAATTGAACTGACATGTTAACCCTTGTTTTATTAGTTAGTGCTTGCTGCGTCTTGCTAGTAGCACGCGAATCGCCACGGCTAAAAGCTGTTTTGTCTCGCGTTGCTCTTTGATGATTTGGGCCACTTGTTGACGCTCCTCAACCTGTGCTCCATGGATTTGGCGCAGTTGTTCTGACTGGGCGACTTGAGTCTGTCCAATAGACTGAAGCTTTGCCGTCTGATTCTCCATGGCCCGAGTGTGCTCCTCTAGGATCCCAATAACCCGGTTTTGACTGGTTTGTATGCCGTCAAGAGCTTCCGCATGACTGCCCTGGTTCGCAAGCACTTGCCCCTGACCTGTTTGTAATGCCTCAATCCCCTCGTTGAGATCGCGGACTTGCTTAGATAAGTCAAAGTACCAGTTCAAGCCCGACTTGAGCCCTTTATAAACCACGTAACAAATTCCAACGCCGACGGCTACCTGCCTAGCGGTTTTTAACTCTTCTGAGATTTCAAGCTTCTTTACGCGTTCTACCCCTATAGACAAGGCACGCCTTGCCTCAGCGAGGGCGTTTGTGCTAACAGCAACCCCTGTTCTTATGATCGACGACATAATAACTCCTGTATTTTATTAATAATAAGAATTAATCATACCACAGAAGTTACAAATAAATCAAATAATAAATATATTTTTATAAAAAATAGTCAAAAAACTATTTTATTTCAACGACGAGTACTGGCTTTTGCCATCCACAAAGAAATGGCCCGCTTTTGAGCTGGTCTCTTATATGGAATTAGGTCGGACACCTTAGCCTCCGCATTTGTGAAAACCGCAAGAAGGGCAAGAGGCATGAAACGTCAGATGCTCGCCGCTGCCTGTCCTTTTGCCGGAGCCAGTAACTCGGACCGTTTGGAAACCATACTGAATGGACAGAAAATCACTCCCCTATCCCCCCTAAAATGCGCTTTAGGAATGGGCGTGTGTCTGATTTTCTCCCTTTTTTTCTGGATCTGCTAAAGAACGATAATTAGAAAAGTTTCATACGATCAGCTCGGACAAGGCAACTCCCGAGATCAACCCGTCAATCACCTTGAAGTGTTTGTCATAGGAGCAAAGAACACATCCATTTTCCAGTGCTTGCGCAGCAATCCATATGTCATTTGTCGGTATCGGCTTTCCCTTTTCCCTAAGTGAAGAATAAATTTGGCTATAAAAATTGGCTGTATCTGAGGTTACGGAAAGAATCCGAACCCTCGACAACTGAAGGAACTGTTGCAATTCATCCCGGTTCTTTTTTACCCTGTTGCCAAATTCAAAACCACCCAACAATTCCCCAAGAACAATCGGGCTCATCGCAAGCGTCTCGACATGTCTCAGGACTTCAAGAACTGCAGAATCATCCCTCTTAAACGCAGTATAGGCATTTGTATCGATCAACACAGGTCTCATAGCCAAAGCTCCTTATCAACCTGCTCAAACTCCTTTGTATTCTCCTTAAATGCCTGCTCGTCTGCAGCAGACCAGGTCCCCGCCAAGTGGTCTAGATCGTGGTAAACAATTTTTT
>CAIVVG010000193.1 GCA_903909295.1 uncultured Chlamydiae bacterium | reverse complement strand
TTTTTTAAAGAGAAGACGAAGGGTCTTTTTGTGACCCACATTCTTGACTTCTCGCGCAGCCATCTCAAACGTCCCAGGAAGGATCGACTCTTGCAATTTGCTTCTGAGGAAAGTATTCAAGTGGAGATCGGCCCAATCAAAGAAACGGGTAAATAACTTCCCAAGATAGGGGGTCCTTCGCCACGTTGAAAAGAAAGAGACGGGAGGTAAAAGAGGGAGGATTTTGTCGCTGAACCGTTTGCAGAGTCCCGGCAAGTCCTTGCCATACCTCTCTTCGATGGCGGCGAAGCGGTAAGTGTCGACATTTTCCGTGGGAGCCTCTGTATTGGCAAATTGGGTAGTTCCATTGATAAGATCGCGAAACAACGTGTCTGCGTGAACGAGAAATTTCTCTACCAACGCATCGAGCCGCTCGCTGCTATCTTGGGGATTGGCCAAGTGGTCTTTTACCTGGTTGATGATGCTGTCGATGTAGGTATGGATAGCCGTTTGGAGAAAGGAACTCCTCACCGTCAAATTGTAGTAGAAAGAGCATCGGACCCAACTCCAAGAGGGGAACCACCCATCTCCCCATGCCTCGTCGCTAAAGAAACTCCAAGCACTCCTTCCCGCAGAAGTCTTGACGAAACCGACCAATTTAGAAATGGGGAGAGCGTCCTCTTTTTTGGGATGGAGCACCCGATTGAGCAAGAGGAGCGAGCATAAAAGGGAGGTTTGGTCCTTGAGGAGGCCCAACTGCTGTTGAATGACGACTTCCGGATTCCCCCCTGCCGCGCGCCTCTCCTCAGGGCCAGGAGCCTCTCGCGGGAGGCGGTCCGCCCTTTGGCGAATGGGGGGCGCGTTAGCGGGGACGGCGCTGGGAGCATCCGGCTCCGGCAGCGGCTGCGGGGCCGGGAGCCCTCCTAAAATGCGCTTGGAGACCTCTGCGACGTGGAGCAGGAGTGTGTCGGGATTGCTTGCGGAGTTGGTGAACGGGTTGCAGTCGGGGTGCCCCTTGACGTCGAGAACGACGGGCGCGCCTAAAGCGGCCTTTTTACACCATGCCCATGTTCGGGACAAAGCCTCTGAGCAAATCCTAGGAGCCATACTCGCCTCAATTTGGTGAGAGAGTATAAACGTTTTTTAGATTCTTGTACTACTAAAAAATTGGCTAGACAGGTGAATTTCCTATGACGTATTCTAGTCTTAATTTTTTGGGGGTAAAATCATGGGTCGTGAACTGGAAATCTTTGCAATCAGACTTGGTATGACACTATTAGCAGCCCCTCTTATGGGCTTGCTCATAATGATAGGCGCTGAGAAGTTTGAAAAAGCATGGAAAACAAGTAATCGGAGAAAAAAATGGTTAGCATCCTGCGGAGTATTTTTATTCCTGGCCGGTATCAGCGGCTGGCTTCAGTAACAACAGCAGTATTGGTGCAATAACAGCACACATGCCCATGTTCGGGATAAAGCCTCTGAGCAAATCCTAGGAGCCATACTCGCCTGAATTTGGTGAGGGAGTATAAACTTTTTTTAGATTTTTGTACTACTAAAAATTTGCTGGCTATGTAGCTCTGTTCGCGCCCTTCTTTTCGATGAAGGTGCTCAAGGCAGTTCCCACTAGGGCGTGGGAGAGGTGGTGTGATTCGGTCACTTCGTAGGCTGAGGTAAAGAATTGTGTCGCTTCTCTTTTTGCTAAGCCTTCTAAGCCACCGGCCAGGAAATTGACCCCCCTGTCTACCAACCCTTTTCCTGGTTGAGTCGCTGTTACAACGGCGCCACCAAGGGCAGCGCTCGCAGCAGCTCCCGCAGCCAATGGGAATGGCACGAAGAAGAGCCCAATCAATCCAGCGAACCCAGCCAATCCGGCGAAACCTGTTGCTGCAGCGGCATCAAATCCAGAATACTCGACCTGCAATTGGGTCCTCGTATCTTGAAGGGTCGACAGGAGTTTTGTTCCTTGCTCTTTCAGTTGACGGATTTTTAATAGGGAAAGGTCTTTCAAGGTATTTAAATTGGGGGTTGCTTCAGCGATTGCTCTTCTAGCATTACGAATCTCCGCAGCGGCTAACCGGTTAGCGGTGAGCACATAGCCGGCCTGTCTCTGATTAGAGGCTGTATACAATGCATCAAGACCCTCTTGCATGAATGCGAGGGGAACTTTTCTTTGCTTATTCTGATCGAGTCCTCTTTTCTTATACCGATTGATTTCTTGGATGAGGTCTCTCTTATCTTCCGCAGGAAGAACGTCAGGGAGACTATCAAGACGGTTCTGAATGTCTACGCTGTAGGTATTTCTATGCCATAGGTTTGCTGTTTCGTACTGCTCAAGGAACCCCTTTAATTCTCTTAGCTTCACTTGCAGAGCAGTTTCACTTTCAGATTGCATTTCCAGGCTCGGCTCAACGGAGAAGGGGTGAGTTCGAAACAGTTCGATCTGAGCGGTTTTCGTCCGGATTTCAGTTTCCTGCCTATTCAAGTCAATCGCAAGTTCTTGAATCTTCTCGAGGGTTTTAATGACTTTTTCAGTTTCTCGGTGCACAGGGAGGATGGCGCGGAGAATCGCATCTTTTTTTGTGCTTTCGGGGAGTTTACTGAGAGCTTCCAGGATGGTCGATTGATCTGTGTTGTAGGCGATCGACTGTGCGAGGCTA
>CAIVVG010000192.1 GCA_903909295.1 uncultured Chlamydiae bacterium | reverse complement strand
TTCGTTTTGCTTTATGGGGGAGGGGGCTGTGGTTCAGGGGGCGGTGCACGAATCGCTGAATTTGGCGTCTCTTTGGAATCTCCCTTGTCTCTATGTGATTGAAAATAACAAATGGGGCATGGGCACTCACGTCAGCCGGGCTGTGTGCGTGGAGCCGATTGCGGAGCACTATGCCAATAGTTATGGGATCAGCTCCTATACGTTGGATGGGATGGACTTTTTCAATTGCTACGCGGGATTTAAGGCGGCGTTGCACGAGGTGTTGGCGACGTCTCGGCCTGTGTTGATCGAGGTGGTTGTCGAGAGGTTCCGCGGCCACTCGATTTCCGATCCGGCGGCCTACCGAACCAAAGAGTCGATGCAGTGCGTTATCGAACAAAGAGACCCGATTTCCCTCTTGAAGAAGAGGCTGATCGAAGAGGGAATGTTGACGGAAGAGCGATTTGAAGAGATGGACAAGGAACAAAAAGAGATTGTACTGGCTGCGATGAAGTTTGCCGATGAGAGTCCTTGGCCCGATCTGATGACTCTGGAACAGGGCGTATTTCCTCCGGGGGCTTTTTAATGGAAAAACAAGTGGTAGAAGTGCGCGAGGCTCTCCGTCAAGCGATCGATGAAGAGATGGCCCGAGATTCAAGGGTATTTATCTTAGGCGAAGAGGTCGCTGAGTACAACGGGGCTTATAAAGTGACGAAGGGGATGCTCGCAAAATGGGGTCCTGAGCGGGTGATCGATACCCCGATTGCAGAAAATGGGTTTGCGGGACTCGCCATTGGGGCGGCTCAGACGGGGCTCCGTCCGATCGTGGAGTTCATGAGCTGGAACTTTTCTTTCGTGGCCGCCGACCAATTGATCTCCAATGCCTGCAAAGCCTATTACATGTCGGGCGGTCGTTTTTCTGTGCCGATCGTATTTCGGGGGCCGAATGGCGCCGCGGCACAAGTCTCTTGCCAGCACTCTCACTGCGTCGAGGCGATTTACGGGAACTTGCCCGGATTTGTCATCCTCGCTCCAGGCAATGCATATGATGCAAAAGGGCTTTTAAAATCGGCGATCCGGGCTAATTGCCCCGTCATTTTCTTGGAAAATGAGCTCGATTACGGCGAGAAAATGGAGATCCCGGTCGAAGAATATTTAGTTCCGATTGGCAAAGCAAAAGTGGTGCGCGAGGGGAAACACCTCACTTTGGTTTCATACTCTCGGATGCTCAAGTTTTGTCACCAGGCGGCAGAGGAACTGGCTAAAGAGGGTGTTCAAGTGGAGATCGTCGACCTTCGGACGGTCAAGCCGATCGACTTGCCCACAGTGGCCGCCTCGGTCAGAAAAACCCATCGCTGCGTCCTTGTTGAAGAGGGGCATATTTTTGCGGGGATCTCTGCCGAGCTGGGGTTCCAGATCCAGCAACATTGTTTCGACGATCTCGATGCCCCCTTAGTTCGCGTCTGTCAGAGGGAAACTCCGATGCCCTACTCAAAGTTCCTCGAGAAGGAAACGCTCCCCAATAAAGAGCGAATTCTTGCAGCGATTCGGGAAATCCTCTAATATGGGCGGAAAGCGAGGAGTTTTATGCCATTTACCGTGACGATGCCCAAACTCTCTCCCACCATGGAAGAGGGGACTGTTGCAAAATGGCACAAGAAAGTGGGCGACAAGGTGCAGTCAGGCGATCTTCTCATTGAAGTGGCCACCGATAAAGCCACCGTCGAGTACAACGCTTTAGATGGCGGATATCTCCGAAAAATCCTCATCGCGGAAGGGGGCGCTGCCATCGTCAATCAACCCATTGCCATTTTTACAGAAAAGGCCACTGAGAGCATTGAAGGGTACAAGCCGGAAGGGGCTCAGCCCGTCGCCGCCGCTGCAAAACCGGAACAGAAAATCGCAGCGCCCGCCACCGCACCCGTTACTGCGCCCACCCAACAACCGGCCTTTATTCCAGAGCCCCCTGTAGCCAATTACGAGTTTGCATTCCCCACAGGAGCCCCCCAAACGCGCGTTCCCGCATCCCCCCTGGCCAAGAAACTGGCAAAAGAAAAAGGGCTCGACCTCCACACTGTGAAGGGGAGCGGTCCTGGAGGGCGCGTCACGAGCCGCGATCTTGATCTAGCCCAACCCGACCAGACAGTCTCCTTTGGCCAAAGGGAAAGGCCCCAAATAGCTCCCGGCGCCTTTGAAGAAAAGGCTCTCTCTCCGATGCGCAAAGTGATCGCTCAGAGATTGCAGCAAGCAAAGACATTCATTCCCCACATCTACGTGCGCCAAGAGATCGATGCGAGCCCCCTTTTCGAAGCCCGCGAACAACTCAAGAAAGGGAACCTCAAAATCACCTACAATGACTTTGTGATCCGAGCTTGCGCATTGGCGCTCCGCGAACACCCAGTTGCCAATAGCGGCTTTGACTCTGTGAAACAAAGCCTCATCCAGTTTTTAACCGTCGACATCTCTGTAGCCGTCTCTGTAGAAGGGGGGCTCATTACGCCGATCGTTCGGCATGCCGATTATAAAAATCTGGGAGAGATCTCCGTAGAGGTCAAAGAACTCGCCCTCCGCGCTCGGATGGGGAAACTCAAGCCCGAAGAGTATAAAGGGGGATCCTTCACGATCTCGAACCTCGGGATGTTCGGGGTGACCGATTTCGCTGCGATCATCAACCCCCCGCAGAGCTGCATTTTGGCCGTGGGCGGCATCGAAGACGCTCCTTGCGTCAAAAATGGCGCTATCGTCGTCGGCAAGCGGATGAACCTCGTCCTCTCAGCAGATCATCGCGTCGTCGATGGAGCGGAGGCCGCTCAGTTTCTCAAAGCCGTCCAAAAGTACCTAGAGAGCCCCGCCCTCCTCCTCGTCTAGCACGACGATGCCTAAGGGGGCGTTCTGTAAAAAATTTTGATCGATTTTTCGGTTCTTTTGAGCCTATTAAGGAGGTCAAAAAAGAGCTATTTTAAAGCCACTTTTTGCGGCGGAAAACAATCACAGCGATGATGGACAGGACAATGGTCATGCCAAAGATAATCCAAAAGGCATTGGGGCGCCCCTGGAAGGGGAGAGGGACGTTCATCCCATAAATGGAGGCGATGATGGTCGGGATGGTCACAACGATGGTCAGCGCGGTAAGCAACTTAATGGTCCTGTTGACGTCATTGGTAAAGATGATGTGATAAGAATCGCGCAGCGAGCGGATGCTTTTGATGTTGACCCGACACAGATCCTCTGACTGGCCAATCGCAATCATCAAGTCCTCGAGAAGGTCGATGTCTTTTTCGTAGAGGTTTATGTTCTTGCCACGAGACATTGACTCCAGAACGCTGCGCAAAGGAACAAGCGAGGTGAGGTACTGGTTGAGAATCTCTTCGTTTTTTGTCAAAACGAGGATCGAGTCGCTACTGACCGGTTGCGTGGGTTCTTCGCCTCCTAAAATGCTCATCCTGACCCGCTTGATATTTTGCGTATAGGCTTGGGTTACCTTTAGCAAAATATGCAAGATGAGCTTTGCCTTCTGAGTCGTTCCTAGAGGAGTATTTCCGCTGAGTAACTGCTCGATGATTTCGCTTCGGTTAGGGGAGATCGCGATCACAAACGAGTCGGTTAGAATCAGAGTCAGAGTCTGGGTGTACATGCCCAGCTCGGCCTGGCCCGGATGGCGTAGGAAAAACAGGGCTGTATTCCCAATGTGTTCTAAGCGGGGGATTTCTTGTTTGTCGAGGCTGTCTCGGACGTCGGCCATATCGAGACCCGTCAGCTCGACGATCTTGGTCAGATCCTCGAGGTTGGCCTCTTTGGCATAGATCCAGCTCCCTGGGCGAAAGTCGTCTATTTTCTGGAATTCGGCATCCGCGCCTGTTTTAAAATAGATTTCGAGCATGCCAATCTAAATACCAGGAAATGAGGATGCTCCGCAAGGCCAATTTTTGAGGAGAGTTAAATGGGGAGACGCCAAGATGCAAAAGGGCTTTGGCCCTTTAACCGCCTTCGCGCCTTTCCGTTGCTCCTGCCTCTAGTTTCTTGAGGCGCTCGACGTACTCTTCGAGTTTACGCACATAAACTTCTTGGCGGTGGTACTCTTTGATGGGGATCGCGGGGCTGCCGCGGTACTGGCCTGTTTTAAGCGATTTGCTGATGCCGCTGCGAGATGCGATGAGGACTTGGTCGTCGATGGTGATGTGGCCGGCGATGCCGACTTGGCCTCCCATCACGACGTATTTTCCCATCTTGACCGAGCCAGAGATGCCGGTCTGGGAGGCGATGATGTTGTGTTCGCCCACTTCTACGTTGTGGCCGATCTGGACCAAGTTATCGATTTTGGTTCCGCGCCGAACGAGGGTGGCTTTGAAGCGGGAGCGGTCGATGGTGGTATTGGCGCCGATCTCTACGTCGTCTTCGAGGATGACGATGCCGAGTTGTTCGAGTTTGACGTGGTTGCCTTTGGCGTCGAGGGTGTAGCCAAAGCCGCAGGAGCCGATGATGGCGCCGGGCTGGAGGATGACGCGGCTGCCCAACTGGCACCGCTCGCGGACGACGGAGTTGCTTTGGAGGTGGCAATCGGAGCCGATGGTGACGCCGTAACCGATGGAGACGTTGGGGCCGATGCGGGTACGGGCGCCGATAGTGACGTCTCGGTCGATGACCGCGTTGGGGCCAATCGAGACATCGGGGCCTAATTGAGCGGTTTCATGGATCACTGCGCTGGGGTGGATGCCGGTGAAGCCGGACGCGTTGGGAGTGATTTGTAAGAGGGTCTCCGCAATGCGCTGAAAGGTGAGAGAGGGGTGAGGGGAGACGAGGTAGTTCTTGCCGATGGGTCCAGCCGCATCGATGCAAATAACACCTGCCTTGGATTGCTTCATCGCCTCCGCGTAGCGGGGATTGGCGAGGAAGGAGACGTCTTCAGGGGTCGCCTCTTCGAGAGAATGAACCCCTGTGACGGTATAGGAAGGGTCGCCCACGAGCTCGGCACCGGTGAGCGTTGCGAGTTCAGCGAGCGAGTAGGACACCGTTCGCGCTTCAAAAATCGGTTCTGCCCGCGTCGGACAGCCACCGCTTTTGGGTCCGCTTGCATTGCCCAACCCTTTGGGTTGAGCTGTTTTAAGCGCCGGCTTCGCCTGATCCAAAATCGGGGCGCCTCCTTGGCATCTCCCGATTTTTGAAGCACTCTCGGTGTCTTTCTTCATTATTTAGCAGCAGGTTTTGCTTCGGTGTTCTCTGCTACTTTTTGCTGTGCATCGTGAGCTTCGTTGAGTTTACTTACGATTTCGTTCGTCACATCACATGTGGGATCGACGTAGAAGAGGGCTTCTTTGTTGAACACGTAGACGAGGTTTTTTTCTTTCGCTACATCGTTTGCTGCTTGGGCAATCGCGCCGCTCATTTTTTGAACCATTTGGTAGTTGGCGTGCTGGAGAACTTGGTAGAATTGGTTCTGGTAGCGGCCCATGTCTTCTTGCAGAGTTTGAAACTTGACTTTGAGCTCTTCTTCCGCTTTGGGGGAGAGGCTGTCGAGATATTCTGTATCTTCAAATTTCGCAGAGATCTCTTTGAGCTCTTTTTCTGTCTGCTCGATCAGAGAGGACATTTGTGTCCGAATGCTCTCCATGTTCGCTTGTTCTTGTTTGCCCGGCTTGGATTCGGTGATGCAAGTTGCAAAATTCACTACTCCAAATGGGGCCTCGGCAGCTGTTCCCGCAAGGGTCAGGGCTGTGAATGCTGAAAGAAATAGTTGACGCATAGATAGACTCTCCTTAAAAAATGTTAAAATTGTCCGCCCATCGCGAAGAAGAACTTCTGCCACTTCCCGTTGTGCCTGTCCGCTCGGACTAATGGTGCTCCCCAACCAAACATGATCGGGTTGCGGTTTCCTATATCGATCCTGACTCCTCCGCCAGCGGTGGGTCGGATGTCGTGCAATTGGAACGTCCCTAATGTTACCGTACCCACATCAAAAAAGGCAAAGACATCCAGCATGCGAAAAATTTCTTGATTGATCTCGAAGGAGAGCATGCCGGAGGAAACGCCCCCTTCAGGGGTACTGGTATTGTGCTCATTGCCGGCGCCGTCTTGGATCTGGACGGCAGGGCCGAGGCGGAACGGTTTGTAGGCGCGGACCGTATTTTCACCGCCGAGCATCAACCTTTCACTATAGGGAACGGTCTGGACGGAGGTTTTTCCAAAGGGGACGATGAAGCGGAAATCGCCTCGGAGGCGGAAGGTGGCCTTGGTCCAGAGGGGGAAGTAGAGAGAGTTGAGGTAGCTGAGTTTCAAAAAGTCATAGCTACCGCCGACCCCTGCCACTTCGGCTTCGAAATAGGATCTCCATCCGCGGTGGGGCTTGTAGGCGTTGTCTGTCGAATCGTAGTTGATGTTGCCGCTAAAGGCGGAAACGAGGCCAGATTGGTCGAGGAGGTCTTTCTGCTGCCTCACAGAATTGGCTGCATTCTCTGAGTTATCGTAGGGTTCTATGTAGAGGTTGTCTTTGGCGTGGCGCAGTCTTTGGCGCATCCCCGCGGACCAGAAGTTGGAGAGGGGATAGCCCGCAGTGACCGAACCGCCGTAGGTGATGACGTTGGTGTTGTTTTGCAGTTCGCTGCCCGTACGGCTCAATTCTACCCCAAAGCGCCAGAGGGAGTCGAAGAAATAGGGCTGCATCCAGGAGACGAGGACGTTGTTTTGCGATTGGCCGAGGGTGCCGCGCAAGTGGAGGAATTCTCCACCGCCGCGGAAGCGGGAGCCGCATCCTTTAGCGGGGGTGTAAAATCCTGCGATGTTAAAATTTTGCTCGGTGAGGTCCAAGCCGCCGTAGACGTCATCAGTCGAGCTAAAGCCCATGAAGAGGCTTGCGCTGCCGGTCGATTTTTCTTCTACTTCGATATAGACATCGCGGTAGTTTTCTCCGAGATTTTCATCGTCGGAACTTCTCACTGCATAGACGTTGACCGATTTGAAGTAACCGACT
>CAIVVG010000191.1 GCA_903909295.1 uncultured Chlamydiae bacterium | reverse complement strand
TTTCGATTCAAAAATGGGGGGCTATATACTGTTGTCGATATTGCCCCCCATATTTGAAGTCGAAAAGAGGCCAAAATAATCCAAAAACTCGATGAAATATTTTTTACAGAACACCCTCTTAGGGCCCTATATCCGATCTCTGAAAGGAGCACGGCCCAGAGATCTCAATACCCTGTTCTGGCACGCCTGCTTTATCATTCTCCTCCCCAAAAATGAAAACGAGCCGCAGATGCAAGCGCTCATCGCCCTGCTCAAAGAAAGCCCGCACATCACTCCCCCACTTCCCCAAAATATGGAGCCCATCGCGCCCCTCTACTCCACCTTTCAATCCAGAGACTGGCCCGAGAGATGGAAGCTATTTGTTGAATTGCTTCAAAAACATCATAGTTAAACAGCGTAAATCACTGGATTACAACAATGCAAGGCCAGCCTAATCCCAACGGCGGTGTTTTTTGACGAGCTCTTTGCTCTTTTTGACTTGGTAGTCCACGTCGGCTCCTTCGAACCACTTCACAATCGCTTCGTAGAGAGCTTTCCCCTTCTCCAACAGCACCTGATCGTGCTCTGAGGAGACCACCCATATGTAAGCGCCGAGAAAAAGAACCATCCAAACAATGCGTCTCATATTTTTGGACCATACCCGATTTCCATTAAAACACAAGAAAGAGGTTGTTTTCTCCTGTAAAAAAAAGTATAGTGATGGACTCTTCATCAACAGGGGTTTTATGACACAGACTACTTTGAAAGGAAAACCGATTCGAACTGCAGGGCACTTACCTGCTGTACATACGAAGGCACCCGATTTTCGACTGGTGGACAAAGATCTTAAAGAGCGGGGTCTTGCTGAATTTCACGGCAAGCGGAAGTTGCTGAGCACAGTGCCGAGTTTAGATACGGGCACTTGCAGCACGATGACGAAACATATCAATGAGTTCGCAAAGAAGCATCCCGAGTTCGTCTTCTTGACCGTCTCGGCCGATCTGCCGTTTGCGCAAAAGCGCTTTTGCGAGGCGGAAGGGGTCCATAATGTGGTGGCGCTCTCTACGATGCGGGGCTCCGATTTCGGACGGGCTTATGGGTTGCTGATGGAGGATGGCCCTCTGGCGGGGATCTTGGCGAGAGCGGTCCTAGTACTGGATGAAAAGGACCATGTCCTCCATGTGGAGCTAGTCCCTGAGATCACTACGGAACCTAACTACCATCTGGCTTTTGAGGTGCTGCAGGGGCACCGATCTTGAGGACCGGGTACTTGGTGACCAGCTCATTGATCGTTGTGATGAGAGTCTGACGATTGAGGGGTTTAGGGATCGTCGTTACTTGATCTCCTAGCTGCTTGAAAATATCCTCCTTTCTTACGTCATCACCAGATGCGATGACGAAGGGGATGTTCGGAAAGTCTACATGGACTATTGCTGCAGTCTGTAGTCCGGTAAGGCCTTTCTCCTTCATGTGCATATCAAACACGCAGACATCGCAATCAACTAGTAGACGTCTATTTTCTAACAACTCTTCACCGCTACCAGCATCGATAAAAATATTGCCAGGCAGGTCTAAGACGGATCGGTTGAATATCATTCGATACAAATGTCTCGTCACACGTTCATCATCCAAGAAAATCGCTTTCAGGGGCTTACAAAATCTGATCTCGTTCGGGCTGGCCACGCTCGATCTCGATGAGGGGGAGGGAGAGGGCGCCGGGGTCAGTGAGGGGGTAATGCGGAGTAAGGACATGAGAGGGGGCCTTATTGGTAAGTCGAAAGCAAAGGTGCTCCCTTGGCCCTTCACCGATGTAACCTGAACCCCTCTCCTAGATCCCATGCGGGTCAAGAGCTCCTTGGTTCCATAGAGACCAAGACCTGTTCCTTTCGTTGTCGCTTCTGGAACCCTTTCCCCTGTTTCAAATGCTTTGCCCAATTTCTCCAACCTTGCTGGATCCATCCCTTCTCCGTGGTCAATGACTTCAAATTTCAAGAAGGAATCTTCGGAGGAACTCACTACAATCTCAACAACCCCTCCTTTAGGACTATATCTCACCGCTCTGTACTGGACAAAAAATAAGTTGATGGCAAGAACTCGCTGAAGAGCGATCATATCTCGTTGTTATTCAAGCATCGAGGTACAATGAAACACATCAGCGAGTTGCGAGCAATTCTATCCCACTTCTTCGATTGGCACAA
>CAIVVG010000190.1 GCA_903909295.1 uncultured Chlamydiae bacterium | reverse complement strand
TTACTGGGGAGGGGGTACAGTGGCATTGCCCAGAACTCTATTGATTAGCACCGTGGTTGTCTTTGGCCTGATCGGTGCAGTTGCTCTTATCAAGAAAAGATCAGCGGCTCGCGAGGCGGTGGAAGAAATCGTTCAAAATGTTTCTTTGGAAACCGGCCGTGTGAATGACCCCGTTTCGAATGCTTTGACTGAATCAGCCAGAAATCAGTCGGATCCGGGCAGCGAGATTCCCGATGTGGACCGGATTTGGCAGCTCTTTGCCCTCGATTCTTCCAAACTCCCGATCGTAGAAACGGTCTCTTACACAAGCCGTACTCCTTGGATGCAAGGGCGCCCCGCTTGGATTGCAGACTACGCGACCTACTATGCGACCTCGCGCCACTTCATCGCGAGGAGTCTCAATCGGAAGGCCGACTACTTTACCCAAAAAGTGGCCCCTGGGGACAAATTCAACGTTTTTAAACGAGATAAAAATTTCCAATTCCACCTTCTGATCGATATTTCCCGCTGCCGGATGTGGTTTTATTACCTCGACCTCGATCTCAATGAACGGGTTCTTTTAAAGACCTACAAAGTGGGCTTAGGCCGTTTAGATCCGAGCCGCAAGTCGGGCTCCTTGACCCCCCTTGGAAAATATACTCTCGGTGGCAAAGTTGCTATTTACAAGCCGGGGACGATGGGATTTTTCCAAGACCAGCGAATCGAGATGATTCGGGTCTTTGGAACTCGCTGGATTCCGTTTGAAAGCGAAGTCGATGGGTGCTCAGAGCCAGCCAAGGGACTGGGGCTTCACGGCTCTCCTTGGGTCTTTGATGCACAGGGCGGGCAGCTCGTTGAGGATAAGTCCAAACTCGGCAAGTACGATAGCGACGGATGCGTCCGCCTTGCATCCGAAGATATGGAAGAAATTTTTTCGATCATCTTGACCAAGCCGACCGTAGTGGAATTGGTGCACGATTACCGCGAGGCTATGTGACAGTACTCGCTCACGAAAAGCCGATCCAAGAAGTAGAAAAGATGCTAGAGCAGCTCAAGGAGCAAAACAAGGGGAATCCTTTGTGGACTCAAGAAGAGCTGGTGAAGGTGGAGAAAAAACTCGAGCAGATCAAGAAAAATGTCTACGGCGAACTCAAACCTTGGGATAGGGTCTCTATTTGTCGCCACCCACAAAGACCCCACGCAATTGATTACATCCAAAATATCGCCGAAGAGTTTGTCGAACTTTTTGGAGACCGCACCTTTCAAGACGACCACTCCATCATTGCCGGTCTCGCAAAAATCGATGGACAAAAGTTTGTCATCATTGGCCAAGAAAAGGGAAAGGATACAGAAAGCCGCATCTATCGCAATTTTGGAATGACTCACCCGGAAGGGTATCGAAAAGCGCTCCGCTGCATGGAGCTGGCAGCTAAATTCAATCTCCCCGTCATTACCCTTCTCGATACTCCGGGCGCCTATCCAGGATTGACTGCTGAAGAGCGGGGCCAAGGTTGGGCGATCGCCCATAACCTTTGGGAAATGGCCCGTTTGCCAACCCCGATCATCGTCATCCTCATCGGCGAGGGGTGCTCAGGGGGCGCCCTCGGCGTTGGCATCGGCGATGCAATTGGGATGTTGGAGCACGCCTACTACTCGGTGATCTCTCCTGAAGGGTGCGCCTCGATCTTGTGGAAAGATCCGAGCAAAAACGGGGTGGCCGCAGCCGTGCTCAAAATGCATGTCGAGGACCTCCTCGAGATGGGCGTTGTCGATCAGATGATCCCCGAACCACAGGGAGGAGCTCATAAAAATCCTTCGGTGGTTTACCAAAATATAAAAACCTTCATCCAAGAGCAGTGGGACCACCTGAAAACAGTCCCCCTCGACCGCCTCCTGGAGAACCGATACCAAAAATTCCGCAAAATGGGCACTGTGGCAAAGGAATGAAACTACTGATTCTCGCGGCATTGAAAAATGCCCGGCATCTGACGCTCGCTATTTTAACTGTGATCACCCTTCTCTTCCTCACTATCGCCAGTCAGTGCGAGATGTTTGCGGTCGGGCTCATGGCTAATTCAGGCTCCGATTTTTTCACCCTCTTTAGCCCCGATGGGAAAAAAGTAAAAAATAAGATCTCGTTTGAAGAGGTAGAGCACCGCTGGTCCCTCATCGATCAAAACGGGGACGGAGTGATCTCTAAAAAAGATGCCACCTCTTACATCGCCTCCAAAAAAGGGACCAACCCTTTAGGTTGGGTGATGAATCAAGTCTCCGACCGATTCGATTTTGATCGGAATTTCAACCTTCTGATCTCCGTCTTGGTTTCGGTCGCCCTTTTTAAGGCGGTCTCTCTTTTTGCAGCCCGCTACACAACCCAGCTCCTCTCCATCCGAGTGACCCGCGATCTGCGCCAACAATACTTTGAACATATCCAGTCTCTCCCCTTGAGCTTTTACCAAGAGCAAAACCTCGGCAGCCTCTCTTCCCGCGCCGTCGGAGACGCAGGACAAATTGCCTCCTCGCTCAACTCCTGTTTAACGACCTATTTGCAAACCCCCTTTGTTATTTTATCGACCCTATTTCTCTGTTTTCGCCTCTCTTGGCAGCTCTCTTTGATCATCTTTTTTGGACTGCCCCTCATCGTATTGCCCGTCGTGTTCCTCACTCGTCGCGTAAAACGGATCTCTAAACAGCTCCAGAAAAACCAAGAGACCTTCACCTCTGTTCTCCTCGATTTTCTTGCAGGGATTCAGACCGTTAAGATCTTTTCGATGGAGTCCTTTTCCCTCCGCAAGTACAAAGAGCAAAACGATCAGATGGCCCTCTTGGAGAGCAAAAGCGCCAAGTACGGCCTCCTCACCCGCCCCGTTCTCCACCTGATTGCCACCGTCTGCTTGGCTATTGTGATCCTCTTTGGTCTCTACTCCCTCCATATGACGATCGGCGAGCTCCTCATGTTTTGCGGACTTCTCCATATGTTTTACGAACCGGTGAAAAAATTTGCCGAAGAGAACTCCAATATCCAAAAAGGGGTTGTCGCCGCCGAACGGATGTTTGAAGTGCTCCACCTGAAGCCCCAAATCTCCGATCGAGAAGGGGCCATCCAAGTCCAAGGATTTAAGAACCTGATCGAATTCGACCATGTCTGGTTTAAATACAAAGATGAGTGGGTGCTCAAAGACCTCTCGTTTACGATCCAAAGAGGGGAAGTCGTCGCTATCGTCGGAGCGACCGGCGCAGGAAAATCGACCATCGTTCAGCTTCTCCCCCGCCTCTACGAAGTGCAGCGCGGAGAGATCCGCATCGATGGAGTTCCCCTCAATGCAGTGACCCAAAAATCGCTCCGCGACCAGATCGCCTTCGTCCCCCAGCGCCCCTTCCTCTTCTTCGATACCGTCGCCGAAAACATTTCGTTTGGCCACAACTTCACCCGCGAAGAGATCGTCGATGCCGCACAAAAAGCCTATGCCCACGAGTTCATCGTCGACCTGCCTAAGCAATATGATACGCTACTGGCTGAAATGGGCAAAACACTCTCCGGCGGTCAGCAACAGCGCCTTGCCATTGCCCGCGCCCTTGTGAAAAAAGCCCCCATCCTCATCTTGGATGAAGCGACCTCCTCGTTGGATGCCATCTCTGAAAACCGCATTAAAACCGCCATGCGCGACCTGCAAGGGGATGTAACGCAAATACTGATTGCCCACCGCCTCTCGACGATCGAGCACGCCGACAAGATTATTTTCTTAGATAAAGGGCATAAAATAGGAGAGGGGACACTTCCCGAACTCCTCGAGACCTGCCCTCCCTTCCGCCTCCTCTGGGAAGCCTACCACTACTCCAACGTCCTACTCTGAAGAAGGACTGACGTCCTCTGAACTCCTTGTATCAATGGGATTCAAAAGGGCAAAGCCCCTTTGCGGAGCTCGATCTCTGTGCTGATACTTTTTCCATTCTTAAGAATATACTTGACAGGGAACTCAAAAATCGTTTATGAGGGTTCCCTCAAATCATTATTTATGGCTTTTGATGGATCAAAAATCGCTCTCCCCCTTCCATGCTGAACTCCTCGGTTTCATCCAACAAGATGTGATTCGGCAAGGAGAGGAGTTGGGAGTGAGTGCAGCTTTAGACCAGTTGCAACAGACACTCCGGCAGGCGCTGTCCCCCAGCTCTACCGACCAACCCCTCCCTCTCGCGGAGATCATAGGGAACTACCACTACCTCTTTGGGGAGCAGGGAAAAGAGCACATTGAGCAACGGTTGATGGGTTCGTTTTCCCCCAAAGAATTTGCCTCCTTGGGGCTCAGTGCCTATTTCCCTCGTATAGCCAGAGGCCTGCCCCGCTTGTACAATCGGGATCAGATCTCCCAGTCTCACATCAAAAAGAACTTTTCTCACCTTCCTACGCTCAAGAAGTTAGCTGTGGACCCTGCGATCTTTAGCCTCTACAGCAAGGTAGCGGTGAAGGGGAGGATGGCGCTCTTTGGCTGGGTGATGAATGATGGACTCGGCGATTACGTCGCCCTTTGGGAAATCTCCCAGTTGCTGAAAAAACGGTTTCCCCAGCTCGATCTCCACCTCATCGCCCTCATCAGCGCGCATGCATGTAACCAAGTGGAGCAAGAAGCCCCTTTTTCTGTGCACCTCGTCCCTTATGAGAAAAATCCCCAGCTCGAACTCATTCCTGAAAAAGTCCTCTCCATCCTCCGCTCGTGCGATTTCATTCTCCAAACCCCCACATTTTATCTCCACACAGAAGAGTTGATTGGGAAGCTGCAACCCCCTCCACAGATCGAGTGTTTAGGGGAGTATGGCTTTTTGGAATCGAGCTGGTTTCATCCCCGCACCGGAAACCGCTCCTTAGGGCTCCATTTTTTAGAAAAAGGGCTTTTGATGAGATCCATTTCAGAATCTGAACTAAAAAATCGGGAACTCCTCGATCTCCTTTTTAAAACAGAGACTCCAGGACCGGTGGAATTCGAAGAATACTTTCTGCAGCACCATTTTTACCTCAGCTATTTAGCGACCCCCATCGGCGGAGCCGTCTATCTCCACGCCCTCTTAAAACTCCATGAGCGCGATGAGAAAACCATCGACCTCTGTAGCCCTAACATCCACTGGTTTTTGGGGTATGCAAAGCAGCAAAATGAGCTCGGACGCCCCATTCTTGAAGGAGCGTTTGCCGTCAAACAGATCGAGATCTATGTGTATGGCAAGCGGTGTGTGATTCCCATCAGTGAAAAAGGGAAGCGGCTCCGGTTTCTTTGCCCCGAAACACTTTCTGCTGCCGATTTCCGGCGCCTCCTCTCCCTCAGTGGAGAATTTGTGGGGGTGCGCGGCAACCAATCCTTGTCTGAGGCGATTTCAGCTAATAAAGCCTTCTTCTACGATGGGCGCGAACATGCCCGCTACTTCTTCAAAGACCTCCTCGCCGTTGCGCAAAACCGAGTGAGCGCCCACCGAGGGACTGTCGCCTGCTTTCAAGGGATGGCAGAGGCCTTTTTACACAACCTCCCTCCGCAGACAGACACCTGGGTCGATGAGACCCATTTCCAGGAACCGGAAGAGTGGCTAGAGACCGCTTTGAGAATTGGCACGAGCCTCCAAAATCCCGATACGATCGCCGGTTACAAGAAACTGAACCGAATTCTCAAAGAGGAGTATTCGGCTAATGACTACATCTGCCACTTGGTCCAAAGAGCTTTTTGCCATAAAGAGCGCCCCCACCTAGCCGAATGGGAAAAAGAGCAGATGGACCGATTTGGAGAAGGGGAGATCCGGCTCACTGAACTGGTGGAGAGAATTAGAAGGGGAGTGTAATCTCGCCTTTTTTATGCGCAAGAGCATCTTGAAGTCCTTCTTTGATCTGCTCGAAGAACTTGCTCATTTCTTCCGCTCAATCCAGTAATCGGTGAGGGTGTCTCAGGACGAGCCCCTCTTTTTTGATTGTGAGATTAGAAACGCGCTTATCGCCAGTGCGGAGTCCCATTAAATGGGGGTCCCAGCGGACGAGGGGAAGCTGGAACTTGTGAGAGATGGCGTCGTAGAGCGCCTTGCGAGTGGGGTGGTCGTCATCGGCGAGGTTGAAGACCCCTTCTAAGTGGTGGCGCCTTGCGTAGTCGATCGCCCCCACGCAGTCGGTCTTATGGATCATATTGGTGTACTGCTCTCCAGAACCGGGCATCAGGTGCCCTTCGAGCTGTCTGACCCTCTTCGATAGTTCCCGACCGGGGCCATAGATTTCCGCGAGGCGAAACACACACACCGTCCAGCCGAGCTCATTCAAGGAGAGGTAGGTGTTTTCCGTCTCGATCAAGATCTTGGCCTGGTCGCTTGTAGCGCGCAGCTCACTCTGCTCATCGACCCAAAGACCTTTATGATCTCCGTAGACGGAGGTGCTGCCGAGATAGATGAGCTGTCTGGGCATCTCCATCTCGAGCGCCAAGTGGCGAAATAGCTTGGCCGTCTGCAAATAGGCCGCCTCATACTGTTCGGGGCAGTCAGCGGCAATCGAGACGAGCAGGGTATCGTTCGCCGCGATCAGGGAAATAAGAGCATCCTCATCATCGCCCTTAAAAATGAGACTTTTTTGCGCCACTTGCGATAGCTCGGGCAGCCGCTCGGGAGAGCGGGTTGTCGCCGTTACAAAGTGCCCTTTTTTATGCCAGAGAGCGGCCGCTTCCATGCCGATATAGCCGCAACCGAGTATCGCAATCGGAGTCTGCATGAAGTTAAGCTCCCTCTAACAGCCCTAAGCTGATGAATGTTTGTTTGAGATTGGCATTTTCCTTTTTATCCAATGCGCCCTGCTCCTTGAGCCAGCTCACATAGTCGCGGGGGATCTCAGACAAGGGTTTGCCTGAGTGCTTGCCAAAAGGCATCCGAACGATGCCCGGAGTCTCAGAGAGGAGATCGAGGATCTTTTTCATCGACAGGTCATCGACCATCCGGCTAAAGATTTGGTAGAGGACCATCACGTCATCCAGCGCGCGGTGCGCACTATTGACTGCGATCCCATAGGTCTCTCGCAGAAACTGCAGATTGTGCTTAGGCAGATCGCGCCTGTATTTGCGCGCCCATTTGAGGGAGTCCAAAAAGGTCCATTTAGGCACTGCCATGCCGACTCGCTCAAATTCAGCCGCCATGAATGGCTGATCAAAGCTGTCGTTATTGTGGGCGATCAGGACGGTCTCCCCCTCGCAGAATGCGATGAACATCTTCAGCGCCTCGCCGATTTTAGGAGCGCCCTTGACCATCTCGTCCGTAATGTGCGTAATGGCGGTTGCTTCAGGAGGGATGAGGCATTCGGGGTCGACGAATGTGCAGAACGTTCTATTTTGCTCTGGGTCAAAAGCGGCGATTTCTACGATCCGGTCCTTGCCGATCTTGATCCCGGTCGTCTCTGTGTCGTAATAGATGGGTCTCTTTGACATAAGGATCTATCAAAACGAATTTCCCCTTTTTTCTCAATCTAAAAGCGGGGAGAGGGGAAGTTGAGCAATTTATCCAACTCGTGTACACTCCCGTCCATGTTATACCGGGACAACTTGAAAGAGCGGCTTAAGGCCTATTTTGGCTACAACGACTTTCGGCCTAACCAGAAGGGGATTGTCACTGCGTGTTTGGAGGGGAGGGACGTTGTGGCGGTGTTGCCGACGGGCGCGGGGAAGTCGATCTGCTACCAGCTCCCGGCCTTGCTTAACCCGGGACTCACCGTCGTCATTTCCCCGCTCATCTCTTTGATGCAAGATCAGGTCGTGAGCCTTGCGAAAAACGGCCTTTCGGCAGCCTTTCTCAACAGCAGTCTCCACCAGAGTGATATGGAGCACTTGATGAGCCACTTAGGCGAGCACAAGATGCTCTATGTGGCCCCTGAGCGATTTGCGAATGCGGATTTTTTGCAGCGATTGGGCCAAGTGCCCATCTCCCTTTTCGCGATCGATGAGGCTCACTGCATCTCTCAATGGGGCCATTCGTTCAGGCCCGATTACCGGCAACTGTCCCTTCTCAAGAAGATTTTTCCTAAAACCCCCGTGATGGCCTTGACGGCCACCGCTACGAAAGAGGTGGAAACCGACATCGTCTCTCAATTGGCCATGAAAGATCCCTACATGGTGCGCGCCAGCTTCGATCGCCCCAATTTGACCTTTCGGATTTACCCCAAGGAGAAGGTGGAAAAGCAGGTGTTGAAGTTCTTGGCAAAGCACCCGAACGAGTCGGGTATTTTCTATGGAGCGACCCGCAATGGGGTGGAGCAAATTCATAGTGTGCTCTTGAAAAATGGGTTTAAAGCGGGGAAGTACCACGCGGGGCTGTCCGATTCTGAACGGAGTCGCGCTCAGCACGAGTTTATTTACGGAGAGACCCCCCTCATGGCCGCGACGGTGGCGTTTGGGATGGGGATCCACAAGCCAGATATCCGGTTCATCGTGCACCTAGATATGCCTCGCTCCATTGAGCAGTATTACCAAGAGGTGGGCCGCGCGGGGAGAGATGGGCTCCCCTCAGAGTGCATGATGCTCTATTCGGCCCAAGAATTTCGGATCTACGATCTATTCCTCAAAGAGGTCGCCGATGAGACGGTCCGCCGGATGACGAAAGCAAAGACGGAAAAGATCTATTCCTTTTGCCAGTCTGCGGCCTGTAGGAGAAAAGAGCTCCTTCGCTATTTCGGGGAGAACTATGAGGCGGCGAGCTGCGAGGGGTGCGATCAGTGTTTGGACGATACCGATCTGGTCGATATCGGCTTGGCTGCGCAAAAAATCCTCTCCTGCGTCTACCGCTTGGAGGAGAAATATGGGGTCAAACACCTCATAGACGTTTTGCGCGGGGTCAAGTCCAAGGCCATTTTCGACAAGGGGCATGATCGGTTGTCCACCTTCAACTTGATGCCGGAATGCTCCGAAGGGGAGTTACGGGACACTATTTTTGCGCTCATTCAAAAGGGGTTTTTGGAGAGGACAGAGGGGGAGTATCCGGTCGTGAAGTGGACCCCCCTTTCAAGGAGCGTTGTTCGAGGGGAGACGCCGGTGAAGATCCGGAAAAAAATCGAGGCGAAGGTGGGTGTGAGGAAAAAGACCTTCAATCTCCAGTACAACCAGCATCTGTTTCAGGAGCTTTCCCAATTGCGTAAAAACTACGCGCAAGAGATGAAAGTGCCGGCTTTTGTTGTCTTTGGAGACCGGACCCTCATGGAGATGTGCCACTATTATCCGAGAACCAGGCCGGCCCTCTTACTGATCAACGGGGTGAGTGCTGGGAAGCTGGAAAAGTACGGAACTGAGTTTCTCAAGGTGATCGATCAATACTGTGTGAAGCACAATATCGGAGAGACGGCTCAACGTCGGTAAAAGACATTCATCGCTTTTCCGTGCAGAGAGTCGATTCCAGCAAAGCCTAGATTCTGGGCTAGTGTCGGATCGGTGATAGGTCGCTCATTTTGCTGCTGAATCAGGTCGGGGTCAAAACTCAGGACCATCCCATGGCCGGCAAAACTGACCCAATCTTGCCGTTCGGGGAATTTTGCTTGGATGCGGGCAGCCACTTCCCTCCAGACTTCCATAAAACCTGTTTGGTAGGCAGCTTTCCGATACTGCGATGGGCCAGGGACAAAAGGGATCCATGTGGTGATTTTAGGCAGGGCCATGTGGCGGCAGAAGGCAGTTGAACTGATCGCAGAGAACCACAAAAATTGCACGTTTTGCATGAGGCAGTAGGCCAGCATATGCTCTTCATCTGGGAGATACCGATCGATGGCTTCTTGGGTAAAGGAGTGACCCTGGCCATTGCGGAGCCGAGGGAGATCGCTCTTGTAACGACCCCAAGTTCGAAAGAAAAAATCGACGTGTTTCTGGACTTTTTCTTTCAGTACCGGGTCTTGCTGAAAGAGGGTTGCCAGTGCGTGTTCGATTAAATGTTCTTTTTTGCAACGCGCAGGGTTCCAGGGAGTATCTGCTTTACGCATCGCTGTTTGGGTCTCGAGAGCAGCAGGCGCTTGCCCGATCCCTAAATTCAATAGGAGAAGTTTGTAGGTGCCGAGATGCCTTGGAACAAACCTCTCTCCGACTGCTAACGCAGGATCAATGGCTTGGATAAACGGGGTTTTCCCGGGGAGTTTGACGAGTTTTAAAGAATCAAAATCAGGAGGGAGGGAGGCTCGCTGCCCCTTCGAGAAATTGGCCCCTTCCTGGATCGGTTCATACTGACGGGTGTCCTGGTCAAAACAGAACCATCTCCCCTCTTTTTCAAAAATGGGCAGCGTGTACGAGAGGTCTTTATCTGGTATCTGTTGCAAAAATACGGGGGAGAGGGAGGCTCTTTCTCCTCGCTCTAGGGGATTCCAACTTTCATCCACATAACGGACCCCTGCGGAGTTGAAAAGTTCAGGAGCGCAGGGAGCCTGCTGCAGGGCTTCTCTCATGTATTCCTGCATCTGTGGGCCATTGCGGCTCTCTAGCCATTTCTGGAAATGGAGAAAGGTCTCGGCGAACCACTGGCGATGGGTTTTGAAGTCTGCCGCTTCAAGGCTTAGTTTTCTGGTCGGGCTTCTGTCTCGCAACTCTTGCAATCGGTAAAAATTTGTCCACGATTGAAGGTGACAATCGGCGTTACTCTGCTGGCTAAATGCGTACTGAAATGAGGGGGGATCTCCCCAAAATCTCTTCCATACGGCATGAACCACTTGGTCCAGCGCGCTGCCCAACCATGAAAAGGGGGTGGTACAAGTGTGGGTAAGCATACTAGAGATCGCTTGCATAGATCGCCTCGTAAAGAGTGTCGGTAGGGAGAGGGGGATGTCTAGTTATCTCGGTGTCGTTGCAACAGATCCATTCCCCCTCCTGCTGGCGGTAAACAACCACATGCTTTCCAAAAGGGGTTGTTCGATAGGCATGGATTACACGCAGAGAGAAAAGGAGGGGCCCAGCCTGAAACTGTTCCTCTAAGAGCCTTGGGGAATTGGTCAAAGGAACCCTCCAAAGCGAAGGATGCTTTTCCAGGTGAGGCTGAAATTCTTTGTCCGCTAGAATAAACTGTCTAGGGACGGACTCTGCTTGCTCGAGCAGATAGCCCAGAGTTTTCTGGTAGAGATCCGATGCGTCGAGCAGCGGCAGCGGAAAAAGTTGAGGAGCTAGCCTAGACAAAAGGCAACGCCAGGCAGAAGAAAGGGAGCCCTGCCAGCCCAGTTTTTGAAGCTGTGCTGCAAGGGCGTGAACCTCAGCTTGGCTGACCCTTGTGCCAGAACGAATGCTCCGAACACAGCGTAACAGGCACTCTTGCAGAGGCTGCTCAGAAGGAACGAGCAACGAGTCGTAAATCTGCGGCAGAGCAGCAAGCTCCTGGAGCATCACCGAAAAAACGCAACTATTGCCTGTATTTTCAATCCCTCCGAGCTGAATCGTCCGATGAGACAGTGAAAGGCGAGGCGAAAGATCAGGCACAGTGCTTTGGAAAATCGAGAGCAATACAGAGCCACAGGCCCTGCACTGCTCCCAAAAATACAAGCCGCCGGCTTGCCCATAAGCGAGCCAACTACAGTGCATTAGAGTTTTGGGTCGTACATCTTAAGGCCCAGCATTAACAAGACTGAACCAATGCCACAACCGCCTAAAGTGATGAGAGACTGTCTAAGAGATTGAGTAGCGATTCCAACAGCTACGGAAGCTATCAGGCTGGCGCCAATAGCACCGAATAGCATGAAGGCACTTCCCACGCCATACAACATTTCCGGACCAACCCCGGCACGAATAGCTGAGCGCTTGAGGTACGATTCATCAGTCACCACTCGACCTTTCCAGCTCGATGTGTGTGAGGACTCGATTGTTGATTGAGAAGCTTGGATTGCTTGTACTGACATAAAAAACTTCCTTCGTGAGTTGTTAAAAGGAAATATCATAAAGAAATCTATCGGATTTTGTGAACTAAAAAAGTTTCTGCTATTTTTCAAGTAGGAGAGAAAGTGTTTTCTTAGCTGGGAAGCTGGAAAAGTACGGAACTGAGTTTCTCAAGGTGATCGATCAGTACTGTGTGAAGCACAATATGGGAGAGACGGCTCAACGATAGATAGATCAGCGGGCGCATTCCCATTTTCTGGGTAAGAAAAAGAAAAAATGAAATAACAGGGATCGGCCGTCCTGCCGGCGCTTCGCCGCTCCTGCCCGCACGCTTTGTACGGCTCCCTGTTATTTCATTTTTCCTTATCCTCGCTCCCATCTTGTTGAAAAAACAGGCAAGCCAGGAAGACCAGAAGTTTATTCAGATTTTGCAGTACGTTGCGGCCTAGCGCTCAAAGCTGTTTTTCGGGTTGCCCTTAGGGCTTTACAAGGCCT
>CAIVVG010000189.1 GCA_903909295.1 uncultured Chlamydiae bacterium | reverse complement strand
CGTGTGCAAGTTGATGTAATTTCTCTCTAGAAAGAGCTCCCCCATTTTGCGCGAGATCTCTCTTCGCGACAGAGGGATTTTTCCTCTGATGGAAAGTTCCTTGGGCAAGTACTTGCTGTGCTCGATGGTTTTAGAAATGGTCTCTTCAAAGACCGTTAACTTGACCGACTGCCCGATGGCATAAGAGACCGCGAGTTTTGTCATCGAATCTTTTTTATGCAGCTGGATTTCATCCAGCTCGATGCTCATCCGTTCCCCATAAGAGAAGGTAAACTCATCTTTTTCGTATCTCGCTAGCGGCTCTTTTTCAAATTTCTTAAGTGACGAGAGGAGTTCTTGCTCGTCCTCTTCGGTAAAACCCCAAAAAACGACCACTCCGTACGGAAAGTAGAAAAGGTCGCGGCGGAGGCCGTTGTCATCTTTGGGCTGTGTATGGATGACATCTCGATAGAGCTGTGAGGCTCCCATTACCTGGAGGAACTGGAACAACCGAGGGATGTCATAAGAGGCGGCAGTGCAGTAACTAGTACAACGCATGACGAACTGTATACCAAATTGGCCTATTATTCCCTAACGCATTGTAGAGAGAGGGTGTGATTTACAGCGGTCCTTACCTCAGCCAAGATCAACGATAAAAACGATTGAACGATATAACGATAAAAAAACACCTTGCGGCTTTGCCGCATCGCCGCAAAGCGGCGAAAAAATATTCTTATCGTTATATCGTTACATCGTTTCCATCGTTTTTCCTTGTCTCCGCTCATTTCCCCCCGCGGCCCGTAGTTTCTTCCTCCATCAATGGGTGGAGCCGACCATTGAGACGGTGCCGAATAAATTCGCGCAGATATTCGGGATACCCCCTAATGACCTCTGCCTCAGACTCTCCTGCATATTCCACAGGGTAAGCCGGATGTTCAAACACATAAGCCTCGACCTCTTTATCAAACCAGGGCTTGATATCCCCCACTTCCTCAAGGGCTATTTTTAATTGCGCTTCTATTGTAGTGGCCATTCTAGCTCCTTATCCCCTCCAACTGCCCGACCATGTCTTTGAGGACGGTGGCGAGTTGCTCTTGGAGCTTTTTCCCAATCATCCGGCGGACAAGCCAACCAAAGACCCCTTTTACCTGGACTTGGTACGAGAGCTGCGAGCCGGTGTAGAGGGGCTGCACCCGATAGGTAAAAATCAGCCGGACGAAAAGGGTCTTCCACCGGATGGAAAATTCCTCCCCCTTCTTCACGTCGCAGATGAGGTAACTGAACTTCCCCTGCTTCTTGGGGATACCGAGAGAGGTGTCGATGGAGTGGGCCTGATTCCAGGCCCTCCAAACGAGTGCGGGGGGCACTTTTGTTTCAGCAGTCGCAATCATTTCACCTCGAGAAGTTGTTTGAACTCTTTGAGAAGGTTTGCGAAGTGGTCAAAGGCCGCATTGACAGGAGCAGCAGTCCTCATATCCACGCCGGCTCTCTCCAACAGGTCGAGTGGGAACTTGCTGCCGCCAGAAGAGATGAACTCGAGGTACTTGTCTCGATTGGCGGAAGATTTTCCCGCTTTTTCAAAGAGGGCCAAGGCGGCGCTTAAACCGGTTGCATACTGGTAGACGTAAAAATTGTAGTAGAAATGGGGAATCCGAGCCCAGCCCACCTCTAACCCGGGATCGAGGACGATTTCGGGCCCGTAGTAATCGCGAGAGAGCTCGAGCCAATATTTTTTAAGGAGCGTCGGTGTTAAGGGGGTCCCCTCTTCAACCCAGCGGTGAATTTGGAGCTCAAATTCGGCAAACATCGTTTGGCGCACGATGGTAGCGCAAATCCCCTCAATCTGGTAGTTGACGAGGAAGGCCAGGTCTTGCTTTGATTTAGCCTTGGTCTTCAGGTGTTGGATCAAGAGCTGCTCATTGAAAGTGGAGGCCACCTCTGCTACGAAAATCGGATACTGCGCATAGATGTAGGGTTGGTTGTGACGACTTAGAAGGCTATGCATGCTGTGCCCCGCTTCATGGGCCAGTGTGAGGACGTCGTTGAGCGTCCCTTGGTAATTCATCAGAATATAGGGCATGCTATCGTAGCAGCCGGTTGAGTAGGCGCCCGATCTTTTTTTCGCATTTTCATACACATCGACCCAACGCTCTTCGACAAGCCCCTTTTTCAGGGCGGCCTGATAGGCTGTGCCCATTGGCGCCACCGAAGTGATCACCGCCTCGCGGGCCTCCGAATAGCTCATCTCTGTTTCCGCTTCCCCTACCAAAGGGGCATAGAGATCGTACATATGGATTTGGTCGAGCTTGAGCATCTTTTTGCGCAAGGCTACGTATTCGTGTATCAAAGGCAAACGGCTCCGGACGGCTTGGATCAGGTTGGTATAGACAGTGGGATCCACTTGGTGAGGAAAGAGGGCCGATTCCAAACAACTTCCGAACTTGCGCGCCTTCGCAGAAAAGAGGTGACTTTCCACTTGCCCCTGGATGAGCTCGGTCAATGTATTGATATGCGCCTCGTAGCCCTGACCCATATTTTCAAATGAAGTGCGGCGCAGCTCCCGATCTGGGCTCCGCATATAAGCCATGTAGCTTCCATGAGTGAGAGGCTGCTCCTCCCCCTTCGAATTAAAAGCCGACTTAAAGGTCATATCGGCATTGTTCAGAGCGCTAAACGCCTTGTGCGCCGTATCGAGGCTCTTTCCATTCAGCGCCATCAGCTCTTCCATCTGCGGAGAGAGGGTGTGGGGGCGCATCCGACCGATCTTTTCCAAGTGAAAGCGATAGGGGGCCAAAGAACTATGAGAGAGGAGCTCCTTAAATTCTTTCTCCCCTAAAGACATCAACTCCGGCTCGATCCAAGAAGTCTCTAGCTGAAAATCATTGATCAGCCCCATCACCTGGCCATAGCCGCTCTTGAACTGGTCATTGCCCAAATCCTCATCGTGGCGCATATGAGCGTAGGTATGGAGCTTCATGAGCCGCCGATCGAGCTCTAAATAGGCCTCTAGCAAAGCCCGCGTCTCTTTAGGGTCTTTCAACCGTCCCCGAAAAGAGGTCAAAGAGCCCTTAGCGCTGGTCTGGATCTGCTTAAACTCCTGGACCCAAGCCTCAGGAGTGGGGTAGAGAGCCTCCACATTCCAGCGATCCGTTGAAGGAATTTCTTGACGGGAGAGTTGCATATTTAAATCCTTTGCATTCAGTGAATTACAGTTTATTGAGGCACAGATTAGCAATCCGAGTGATATTCTGCTAAATCTGGTTGCGAAAAATGGGCTCATCGGATATAGTCCTTCTTTAGAACATTGGAGAAGATGCATGACACAAGCAGTAAAAAAACAAATGACGCTCAAACCCCTTGGCAATCGAGTTTTGGCCCAAAGGCTAGAAGCGGCAGAGACTGTGAAAGGGGGGATCATCCTTCCTGATAGTGCTAAGAAGAAACAGGAAACTGCCCGCGTGATCGCGGTAGGACCTGGCAGACGGCTGGATGATGGAAAAGTGCTTCCCGTTCCGGTGAAAGAAAACGATCTGATCCTCATGGACAAGTACGCAAGCCAAGAGGTCACCGTGGACGATAAAGAATACATCATTGTCAAGGCAGAAGACATCATCGCAATCATTGAGGAGTAAAAACAAAGTATGGCACCAAAAAATATAAAATTCAAGGAAGACGCTCGCCAAAAGATTTTGAAGGGCGTAAAGACGCTAGCTGCGGCTGTGAAAGTGACCTTGGGCCCTAAAGGGCGCAATGTGGTGATCGACTCTAAATTTGGCTCCCCTAAAATCACCAAAGACGGCGTAACAGTAGCAAAAGAGATCGAACTCGAAGACAAGCACGAGAACATGGGCGCTCAGATGGTCAAAGAAGTGGCCAACAAGACCGCCGAACAAGCAGGCGATGGCACGACCACCGCAACCGTCCTCGCAGAAGCGATCTATTCTGAAGGCTTGCGCAATGTGACCGCCGGGGCCAACCCGATGGACATCAAGCGCGGGATCGAGATAGCGGTGAATACCGTTGTCGAAGAGCTCAAAGTCTTGAGCAAACCGATCAAAGACACTAAAGAGATCGCACAAGTAGCGACCATTTCTGCCAACGGCGACGCCGACATCGGCGCCATCATCGCACAAGCGATGGAGCGAGTGGGTAAAGATGGAACCATCACCGTCGAAGAGGCGAAAGGGTTTGAAACAACTCTCGAAGTCGTCGAAGGGATGAATTTTGACCGCGGTTACGTCTCTGCCTATTTCGTCACCAATGCAGAAGCCCTCACCGTCGAGTATGAAAACGCCTACGTTCTGATCTATGAGAAGAAGATCTCTTCTATGAAAGAGTTCCTCCCCGTTCTTCAAGCTGCTGCCGAGTCGGGCAAACCGCTCGTCATCATCGCAGAAGACGTCGACGGAGAAGCTCTCGCAACACTCGTCGTCAACCGCCTCCGCGCCGGCCTCAAAGTGGTCGCCGTGAAAGCACCTGGCTTTGGCGATCGCCGCAAAGCGATGCTCGAAGACATCGCGATCCTCACGGGTGGACAGTTCATCAGTGAAGATCTCGGCATCCAACTCGAAAAAGTCACCCTCGAGCAACTCGGCCGCGTCAAGAAGATCTTGGTCAAAAAAGATGATACGACCCTGATCGACGGCGCAGGAGACAAGAAAGCGATCCAAGACCGGATTGCCCTCCTCAAAAGGCAGATCGCCGATGCGACCTCAGACTACGATCGAGAAAAACTCCAAGAGAGACTCGCAAAACTCTCTGGCGGCGTAGCAGTGATCCGCGTAGGTGCTGCAACCGAGATCGAGATGAAAGAGAAGAAAGATCGCGTAGACGATGCAAAAGAAGCGACCAAAGCGGCTGTCGAAGAGGGAATCGTCCCTGGCGGCGGTACAGCTCTCCTCCGCTGCTTGGCCGCCCTTGAAAAGGCGACCGCAAAACTCTCTGGCGACGTCAAGATCGGCGCCGAGATCATCGCCCGCGCCCTCCTCTACCCTATCCGCCAAATCGCGGAAAACGCAGGGAAAGAAGGGTCAATCGTCATCCAGAAAGTGCTCTCTATGAAGACACATGAAGGGTACGATGCGAGCAAGGACGTCTACGTCAATCTCGTAGAGACAGGGATCGTAGATCCGACCAAAGTGGTCCGCTGCGCCCTCCAATTCGCCGCTTCCATCGCAGGACTCCTCCTGACGACCGAAGCGATCATCACCGACGAGGTGATGGACAAACCTGCTGGCGCTCCCGCCGGCGGTGGCGAGATGGATTACTAAATCCTTCGAGACATGGGGCCCTCCAGATGGAGGGCCCCCTTTTTTTTGTTAGAGCTTTGAGAGTAGTCTTGCTGCCATATTACGAACGAACTCATCAGAGTGTCGACTCCATGCTTTAGCCGCTTCTGTCGCTTCGGATTGAGCATGTCCCTTTTCTACAAGAGCTGTATTTTGCACAGAATTGTCAAGATTTTCTTAGATTTCTTGCAGCAGTTGGCCACCCTTAGTGATCTCTCTTCTAACGGACAAGATGTCAGCGGAAGAGATTGACAGGGTCTTTCATTTTGTCAATATGATTCCTCCTGATACGCGGACAAGTGTAGTGGCCCGCGTGACCCCCCTAGTAACCGATGAGATGGCGGCTGAGGATGTCGCCCTGCTCCTTAGAGGGTGTTCTATAAAAAATATTTCATCGAGTTTTTGGATTATTTTGGCCTCTTTTCG
>CAIVVG010000188.1 GCA_903909295.1 uncultured Chlamydiae bacterium | reverse complement strand
GCTCTTTAGTGCGCTCCCTTTCTCAGGGGCGCCGCGTCCTGAACTGCTTTGCCTATACAGGTGGATTTTCTGTAGCCGCGCTCGCAGGCGGCGCCGCTCACGTCGACAGCGTTGAAATCAGCGGACGGTGCCCCGCCCGCGTAGACAAAAACATAACGCTCAATGGCTTGCCCTTAGAGCGGCACCGCTTCATCCAGGAAGATGTATTCGACTTCCTCAAGAAAGCGCCGCTCGACTACGACCTCATCATTTTAGATCCTCCCGCCTTTGTGAAAAAACGGGAAGACGTGCCCCAAGCATTCCGCGCCTACAAAGAGCTCAACCGGCACGTGATTGCCAACATGGCTCCCCACACGTTGCTGCTTACCTGCTCTTGCTCCTACCACGTCGATGAGGCGCTCTTCCAAAACATCCTCTTCCGCGCCTCCCACGAATCGGGCCGCTCTGTCCACATTCTGGGCAAGCACCGGCAGGCTCTCGACCACCCTATTTCTGTGTTCCATCCGGAGAGTTCTTATATTAAGGGCTTCCTGTTAGAAGTCAGTTAAAAATAACCACAGAGGCACGGAGTGAAGATTTCCCTCTCTTCTGTGTCTCTGTGGTTATTTTTTGCCTTGCGCACAATTCAAAATTTCGGTTTACTGGTACCTTTACTGGAGATCTCGCATGACTCTTTTTTCAGATATTCAAAAGCAACTCGGGCCTGAAGCCGAAACACTCCTCAACCACACCTGTAAAACAGTGCCCAAAAACACCCTCCACTTGCCGGGGCCTCAATGGGTCGATCAGATCTTTGCCCAAAGCGATCGGAATATCCGCACTCTGCGCAATCTGCAAGCGCTGTTCCAAACGGGCCGCCTAGCCAATACAGGCTATCTCTCCATTCTCCCTGTCGATCAGGGAGTAGAGCACAGCGCAGGCGCCTCCTTTGCTCCGAACCCCGAGTACTTTGATCCGGAAAATCTTGTTCGTCTGGCTCTCGAAGGAGGGTGCAATGCAATGGCATCAACTCGAGGTGTGCTGGGAATTGTCGCTCGTAAATATGCCCATAAAATTCCCCTCATCATGAAACTCAATCACAATGAGTTTCTCTCCTATCCAAATACGTATGATCAAACTCTCTTTGCCACGGTGAAAGAGGCTCACGACATGGGATGCGCGGCAGTAGGGGCGACCATCTATTTCGGCTCCCCAGAAAGCCGTCGCCAGATTGTCGAGGTGTCACAGGCGTTTGCCCATGCCCACGACCTCGGCATGGCGACCATCTTGTGGTGCTACTTGCGCAACAGCGCCTTTAAAACGGCCTCTGAGGATTACCATTTGTCTGCGGACCTCACAGGGCAAGCCAACCATCTCGGCGCTACGATCGGAGCGGACATCGTTAAACAAAAGCTCCCCGTTTGCAATGGAGGCTTCCAGGCTCTCAAGTTTGGGAAAAGCGACCCCAAAATGTACACGCAGTTAGCTTCTGAGCATCCGATCGATCTCACTCGCTACCAAGTGCTCAATGGCTACGCGGGGAGAATCGGCCTCATCAATTCCGGAGGCCCTTCGGGGAAAAATGACCTGGCCGATGCAGTGGCCACTGCCGTTGTCAATAAGCGCGCCGGCGGGATGGGACTGATCACAGGACGAAAAGCGTTTCAAAAAACCATGCAAGAAGGGGTTAAGACCTTTCATGCCATTCAAGATGTATATCTTTGCAAAGAGGTCACCGTTGCGTAAATCTATCTTTTTATCAGCTCTGTTGCTCAGCACCCTCTGTGCTGAAGAAACCACCTTAAGGGGAGTCCTCCTCCTCAATGCGCGAGAACAACTCCTTCAAAAAGAGGAGCTCATCGATATTCACGGAGTAGGAGCTCTGGGAGTTCAATTGCCGGGAAGTTTGGAAGAGCTGACAGCTGTATTAGAGCCGCTCTATTTAGACCAACCCATTGAGTCTGCCCAAGTGCAAAAAATCAAACAGGCGGTCACCTCTTATTATGAGTCCAAAGAGAGCCCCTTCGTCCTTGTCTTGGTCCCCGAGCAAAACATCACCGACGGCATTCTCCAGCTGCTCGTCGTCAATGCAACCGTAGGCAACATCGCTGCAGCCCCCGCCGTTCAAAAGTATCTCCGCACCGAAGTAGGGGATGAGATCCAAACCGATCTGATCGCTCAAGATATCGACTTGATGAACCGCAACCCTTTCCGCAGCTCCAAGGTAGTCTACTCTCCCGGAGAGGCCCCTGGCACGACCGATGTGAGTATCGTCACGGAAGAAAAACGGCCCTATAAAGTCTATACCGGAGTCAACAACAATGGAGTGGTCGCTTTGCAAAACAGCCGCCTCTATTCCGGCTTGAGCGTGGGGAATCTCTTTAACCAAGACCACACATTCGCCTTTGAGTACACCACGTCGGGCAACTTTTCCCAACTTCAATCCTTCAAGGCCGACTATACAGCACCCCTTCCCTGGCGCCATGTACTCCACACTCGCGTCGGTTATTCAGGAACTCACGCCACCACGGCCGACCTCGGCATCAACATGGATCTCCATACAAGAGGCAATAGCTATATAGCTAACATCGACTACACCATCCCGTTTTCCACAGCCAATTGGAAACGAGAGGTCAAGGCAGGAGTCCTCTTTAAGAACACCAATAGCGAGCAAGAGTACGAAAACAAGATTGTCAAAGAGAAAAGCGACGTCAATATGTTCCAGCTCATGGCTGAGACCGCCTTTGGATTGAAAAAAGAGCGCTACGAGATGGAATGGGTGAGCACCGTGTGTGCTTCTCCCGGCCCCTTCCTTCCCCGCCAAGAGAACTCTGAGTATGACAAATTGCGCCCCGGCACCACCGCCACTTGGGTCTATGGAAAAGGGCAGTGGAAGTACAAGCAGAAAATGCTCACCAGCTGCCTCCTCTCTCTGCAGCTCACAAGCCAGCTCTCCTTTACCAAACTCCTCCCCAGCGAGCAAATGGGCCTCGGAGGCGCAGACACTGTCCGCGGCTACCAAAACCGGAAAGTGAACCTCGACGAAAGTTTTCTCGGCAACCTCGAGTTCTACCTTCCCTCTTTTGAGATGGTTTCAGCCTTTTTTCCCCAAGCGCCCAAAGACGAGGTCAAGTTCTTCGCCTTTATCGATAGCGGGTGGGGCTTTGAAGTAGGGCCTTCCTCCCGTCCGCTCATCAGCAACCTCCTCCTCAGCGCAGGCCCAGCCCTCCGCTACAAGCTCGGAGACTACCTCTCCGTCAAGCTCGATTGGGGCGTGAGACTGCACAATGAGACCGCGTTTACAGTGGAGCCAGGCATCGCCCACTTCAGCGCCGTTGCTAGCTATTAGAGGGACGAAAGGGCTTGGCCGCTGGATTGAGCGGCCTGGGGACTCTTCTTACCGCTACTGCAACGCCGTCGTGGCGGCCCCGGTTACATCCTCATTTAGACGAGATAGGCCGGAGCCTGTGGTTTGAGCAATTATTGGATTTCAAGTCCTTAATTCATTGATAGTAAGCTATTTTAGTTCTCCCCAAAAAGTGCAATTGCATTTTTTGGGGGGATTTTGTACTATTGAAAACGCCCCCAAAAACAGCATTTACCATTTTGGGGGGGTAAGGATGTATGGCAAAATTCATTGGCAGGAAAAAGGAACTCGAGTCACTGAAGGGGCTACTTCGAAAGAAGAGTTCGAGTTTGGTTGTGATTCGGGGACGACGGCGGGTTGGCAAGAGCCGCTTGGCTGAAGAGTTCGCTTCCTCTTTTAGCCGAGCGTACATCTTGTCGGGGATCCCTCCAGAGCCAGAAGTGACGGCAGTTGCACAGCGAGAGGAGTTCTTGCGGCAACTTCAGGAGTACCGATTGCCGATCTATCGCAGCGACGACTGGGGCAATATGCTCTACGATTTGGCACAGGAGTGTAAAACAGGACGTGTGCTCATTGTCCTCGATGAAATCACTTGGATGGGTTCACACGATCCTACATTTCTCCCGAAGTTAAAAACTGCGTGGGATCGCTATTTTAAGCACAATCCTCAATTGGTAATGATCCTCTCTGGGTCCAATTCCGCGTGGATCAGCAAGAATATTCTCAGCAGTACCGGATTTTTTGGCCGCGTCTCTCTCCGTCTCTTGCTAAAGGAGCTCTCATTGCCCGAATGCAACTTGTTTTGGGAGGGCAGGTCAGGGACTACCTCGGCCTATGAGAAATTTAAGATCTTATCAGTGACTGGAGGGATTCCCCGTTATTTAGAAGAACTCCTCCCAGACCTATCTGCGGAAGCAAATCTTCAACGTCTGTGCTTTGATCCAGAGGGGTTGCTCTTTAATGAATTCGATCAGATTTTTCATGACCTATTCCAAAAACAGGGGCTCTTTTATAAGCAAATTGTCGAGAATCTGATCGACTCCCCCTTGTCCACAACAGAGCTCGCTGAAAAACTGGATAGATCGAGAGGCGGAGATCTGAGCAAAGCTCTTAATGACTTAATGGAGTCCGGTTTTTTGGCGCGCGATTACACCTGGTCCTTTACGACGGGGAAGCGGCTGGAATCTAGCCGATACCGCATCAAAGATAATTATTTGAGGTTTTACCTCAAACACATCCTCCCCCACAAAGAGCAAATTGAAAGCGCCCAGTTGCAGCGGTTGCCTCAAGGGTGGCTCTCTATTATGGGAGTACAGTTTGAGAACTTGGTCGTGAACAATGGACCTCTCGTGTGCAAAATTCTAGGGATCTCGCCGGAAGATGTGCTGATCGCCAATACCTATTTTCAGACAGCGGGGGCCCGCAGACGAGGATGTCAGATCGATTACCTCATTCAAACCCGGTTTTCCTTCCTCTATGCGTGCGAAGTCAAATTTCGGCAAGGGGTGGTGGGGACAGAAGTGATTGAAGAGGTGGCAGAAAAGCTCCGTCGCCTAAAACTTCCCCGAGGATTCTCCTGCCGCCCCGTGCTGATCCACGTCAACGGCGTCTCGGAAGAAGTGGTCGATAGCGGCTACTTTGCTCGCATCATCGACCTGTCTGAGCTACTAAGGGACCGCCTCTAGTTAACAGATTCTTCTGTTAGTAGGGAAACGAGAGGATTCCCACCTTTTCATTATTCCCAAGGAAAGGGGCGTTTAGGGGGCGGGGCGCTCTCGTCCTCTTTTACGTGGGAGAGGATGTTCAGGATCCCTTTGGCTATGCCGATCTTTTTTCCTTGGGGGGCGATTTGTGCTGCAATAAGCGTGGCGATTCGCGCGGTGGCGGGGCCTGTGACGAGGGTGGGGTTACTTAAGGGGCCTTTTACAGGGATGCGGAGGACGTAGTCTTCGGGGAGCCCTTGGATGCCGAATACTTGTCTCAAGGCGTCGGCGGTAATCCCTAAAATGAGATTGTATTTCTCTTTGACGAGGTCGATGGTTCCCCAGCCGCAGACGTGGAGGGTATTTGCAATCAGTGCATCGGCGCGCTCGACTTCTACCGTTTTTCCATCGGTGCGAAATAAAATGGGGGTGAGCCACACGTCGACGGCTGAGCGGTACTGGAGTTTGGCGAAGTTGAGGAGGGTGTTTAAGGAGCCTTCGCTTCTGCATTGGATCTTACCGGCGTCGAGGATGGCGGAGCCTATTGTGAGTTGGTTTAAGGAAAAGGGGATTGGGCAGAAGAACCCTTGAGGAGCAATGGTTAAAAGGGTTTTGGTGTTGGAGGCGAGGAAGGGGGGGCTCCAGCGGATGATGAGGGGTTTTTGCAGGGTAATGCCCCCTTCATGAAGAGTTCCTTGAAGTTGAGTGGAGGCGCGGGGAGTTTGGATGGCTAAAGAAACTTCTGTAGGGGTGATGGTTCCTTGGGTGTTGACTTGGGGGCCTAGGAGGGTGGCGAGCCGCTCTTCTGTTAGGGGCAAGGCGGTGATGTCGAGGGTGAGATGGAAGGAGTGTTTGTTTTGATAGGTGCCGTGGACTTGGATGTGCCCTGTTTGGGTGATGCCTGAGAGGGTGAACTGGTCGCCTTTGAGCTGGCCGTTGATCTGTTCGATGGTGGCGTTGCGGTAGATGACTTCGCCGTTTTTAATGCCGAAGAGGGTTTTGGTTTTGGAGAGGGACCAGAGGGGGAGGGGGGAGCTCCATTCATCCATGCGCACTTCGATATCTCGGTTGGAAAAGAGGACGTGCTGGGCGGTTTGGGGGCCGAACCAGGTGAGGTGGATGGATTTTACTTCGAGCTCTCCTTTGAGTCCCAGCTTGGACAGAAGCAAGGGTTTAAAGGGGGGAAGGGACAGGATTTGGGGCAAGAAGATAAGGGGCGCTAAGAGAAGGAGCCAGAGCCAACCCTTATTCAACGGTGACCGACTTGGCTAAGTTGCGGGGTTGATCGATGTTGCAGCCTTTTTGTTTGGCGATGAAGTAGGCGAGGAGTTGTCCGGCTACAGTGGAGATAAAGGGGGCGAGGGGGTCGATGACGGCGGGGAGCCAGATCGTATGGTCTGCGATGGCTTCTACTTCATAGAAGTCGGCGGGGGCAAAGGCGAGGACGGGGGCTCCGCGGGCCTTGACTTCCATGAGGTTGCTGAGGATTTTGTCTCGGGTCTGTCCGTTTGCGCAAAAGGCAGCTACGGGGAAGTGGGCGTCCAAGAGGGCGATGGGGCCGTGTTTGAGTTCTCCGGCGGGGTACCCTCCGGCATTGACGTAGGAGATTTCTTTGAGTTTAAGGGCGGCCTCTAAGCAGGTGGGCCACATGTATCTGCGTCCCATAAAAAAGAAGTTGTTATAGGAGCTGTATTTTTTGGCGATTTGCTCAATTTGGGGAGCGAGTTTGAGCACTTCAGCCACTTGTTCGGGGATTTTTTTGAGAGCGGCTAACAGGGGCTCTGCAGGATTTCCGCGCAGACGAGCTAAGTAGATGGCAAGCAGGGTGACGACGGTGAGCTGGGAGGTAAAGGCTTTGGTAGAGCAGACGCTCACTTCGGGGCCGGCTTTGAGGAAAATGGCTCCGTCGACTTCGCGGGTCAGGGTGGAGTTGGTCACATTGCAGATGCCCAAGACTTGGCAGCCGTGTGCTTTGGCTTCTCTGACGGCGGAAAGGGTATCGGCTGTCTCTCCCGATTGGCTGATGGCCACTACGAGGGTGTCTTTGGAAAAGATGGGGACTCGGTAGCGCACTTCAGAGGCAATTTCTGCATGAGAGGGGATGTGGGCAAATTCCTCTAGGAGCATAGAACCTAAAAGCCCTGCGTGATACGAGGTGCCGCAGCCGATGAACCAAACTTGGGATTTGTTTTTCAAATCTTCGTCAGAAAGTCCCTTGAGCTCGAGTGCATGTTCTCTGCCGAAGAGCGCTTTTTGGATGGTGGAGGGTTGTTCAAAGATCTCTTTGAGCATGAAGTGGGGGAAGCCCTCTTTAGAGGGGGGCGGCGTATCATTGATCATCCGCTCTGTTTTTTTCTGCAGCGGTTTTAGATCGAGATCAAAAATCTCTACGCTCCCTTTTTTGGCTCGGGCGATCTCTCCGCTGCGCAAGAAGAGGACGTTCCAATTGGCTCCCAAGAAGGCATTGGGATCAGACGAGATGATGGTCTCTGTCGCTCCATCTGCGACGCCGATCGAGAGGGGACACTCGCGGCTCGCGGCAATGATCTCGTCGGGGTGGTCGCTGTGAATCACTGCGATCGCAAAAGCCCCTTTCAATAGGTGGAGCGTTTGGCAAACGGCTTTCAGGAGATCTCCCTCATAGGAGTCGGCGATCAACTGGACAATCACCTCAGAATCGGTCTCTGAGAGGAAGGGGATCCCCTTCTTTTTTAGCTGATCGCGGAGCGGGATGTAGTTTTCGATAATGCCGTTGTGAACAAGAGCGATATTTTTTGCCGTATCGAGGTGGGGATGGGCATTGACCGTGGTCACCTTGCCGTGAGTTGCCCAGCGGGTGTGTGCGATGGCAATTTCAAGTTTTTTTAGTTTGAGCTTCTTTTTCAGTTCGCTCAACTTCCCCGCTTCCTTGCAAAGAGCGATCTTCCCCTTTGAGGTGATGCCGGCAACGCCCGTCGAGTCATAACCGCGGTATTCGAGCCGCTCCAATCCTTGCAGACACAAGGTGAGCGCGTCTTGCTGCCCTAAATAACCAAAAATTCCGCACATATTACACTCCCTTCCTAGCGACAAGCCCCAAAAAGAGGGGGATTTCTTTGCGCGCACGATCTTCTTTTTTGGCCTGAGAGCCCTGACTTTTTTTATCGGAGCACCACTCTTCCATGTGAACCACCGAGCAGCCCGCCGCAGCGAGCCAACCCACATAAGCAGAGAGGGGATAATGGTAGCTGAAAGTTACGGGAGAATCTTTCCCTCTGCTCGGATGTGTCTGAATCGGAATCTTTTGAGGAGTCATGTAGACATTGACCTTGCGGTATTGAAGGTGTTCCTCATTACCCCAACCGCTTTGTCTCGGGATGCGAAAAGAAGGGTGATTGAGGACGATGATGAGCTTGCCACCCTTCTTTAAGTGGGAAGCGGCCCGCTTAATGGCTTCTTCCGGATGTTCCATGTTTTGTAAACAGAGGATGAAGCAAACCGCATCGAAATCCTTCTTCTCTACTGGGTACTCTTTTTCTGCATCAGCCACGAAGAAGGAAGCGTTGGGGCTCATCGTCAGCTTCCGAGCGGCTAAAATGAGCGGCTCGGTGACATCGATCCCGCAGTAGTGAACAGAGGGAGGGACTTGGCGAGCAAGGACACCCTGACCACACCCTACATCTAGGAGGGAGTGGGCCCCTTTGAGCCATTTGAGCAGATGGGGAAAGATGAGGCTTTGGTGATAGTAGTGACCCTTATCGCCAACGCAATCGGTGTACCAAGGTTCGGATTGATCCCATGCCATCCCTTTATTGTAAAGGGATCTCTGTTAAAAGACAAAAAGCTTCCACCACAGCCCTCAAGGAATCTCCTTTTGAAGAACTTCTTCCTGGAGCAAGAAGATGCTCCGACTGTCAGGGGGCGGCAAGTAGCTCGGCTAACTCGGCCTTGAAAGGCCAAGCTTGCGCTCGAGCCCAGTTCAAGTTCGAAGAGGGTGTTCTTTTTGCTTAAAAGCAATGATAACTCCAGTCAAAACTAATGATGCACGCTGAGGTTCATTTCGGGCCGTTTGTCTGCATGAGATTCTTTAAATTTCTGGATTCCCGCATCGGTGAGTTTGCTTTTGCGGCATTGATACAGGGATAGTTCCTGAAGAGGCAGTAAGGCTAAATAAGAAAGTGCTGCATCGGTGATTTTTTTGCAACCACTAAGATTTAGTTTTTGAAGAGATAGTATACTTAGACACGCGACCCCTCCATCGGTGAATTGATTGCAGTAACTAAGGTCTAGCACCTGAAGGCTACGGCTTAAATAAGAGAGCGCTATATCGGGAATTTTCGGACACGCACAAAGATTCAATTTGCGAAGCGGGAGTGTACGCAAATGGTGGAGCCCCAATCTATTTATCTGTAAACATCTTGTCAGGTTGAGATCTATAAGCGGCAATGAGCTCAAGTGGACAAGCCCAGGACTGGTAATTTCGCGACAATCCGTGAGATCTAATTCTTCAAGAGGCAATGTACTCAAATGGGCAAGCCCTGCATCGGTGAGTCGAGTGCATGTAGAAAGATTTAACTTTTTAAGAGGCAATGAGCTCAAGTGCACAAGCCCAGTATCGGTAATTTCGCGACACTCACTGAGATCTAATTCTTCAAGAGGCAATGTACTCAAATGGGCAAGCCCTGCGTCGGTGAGTTGATCCCATTCAGAAAGGTTTAATTTTTTAAGAG
>CAIVVG010000187.1 GCA_903909295.1 uncultured Chlamydiae bacterium | reverse complement strand
GCCCCCCTGCGTGCGATGCGCGGGAACCATTTTCTTTTTTTTCTCCCAACGACGGAGCGTTTGTGGAGATACGCCTAAACATTTCGCCGCATCCTGGATGCCAAGAAATTTATTCATACTGATATAGTATGATCAGGTTTGAATAAAGTCAAGGAATACTGTTACAAGCCCCGCGGGGGAGTCATTGAGGCCGTAGGCGACCGTTTGGGGTATTATCATGCAATTGTTGTTGACCCACCCTAACCTTTTTTCTTGACAGGGGGCGTTATTTATTTTAGAGGGGAGTTATGAAGCATTTTTGGATGAGTCTTGTTTTCTTGCCGCTCGCTTTGATCGCAGAGGAGCCCCAGCCTAAAGTGAAGTCTGCGGAAGAGATCCACGCTGAGCTCAAGGCGGATCAGGAGAAGTTCGACCGGGCGTTGAAGCTTTTTAACCCTTGGTATACGGGGCCGCTGGTCACTCCTTCTGCGACGATGATGCCTCCGGGAGATGTCAACTTTCAGCCGTATCTCAATGTGCAGACGAACTATGCGCAGTTCAATGAGGATCGCCACTCTGTGACGACTCCGAATCTGGTGCAGCTGCAGAGCCAAAACGTCTTACAGACGGGTCTGACCGACTGGATGGACGCTCTCCTTTTCTTGCAGGGGCAAGAGAGCTGGTTGCTAGATAAGAATGGGGGCGGCTATGGCGACACTCAGTTTGGGTTGGGCTGGCAAATTCTCGCTCAGGGTCTCTATATCCCCAAAATCAAGGTGACCATTAAGGAGACCTTTCCCACAGGGCGCTATAAGCGTTTGAGCCCAACTGGATTGGGACTCGATGGAGTGGGCGCTGGAACGTATGCTACGCAGTTTTGCTTGGCTTTTGGCAAGCTCCTTTTTTGGGCGACGGAGCATCCGGTGAATACCCGTCTTTTTCTCGGGTACACGGTGGGAACGACGGTTCATGTGGCAGATACCAATTTTTACGGTGGTGTGCCGGGGACTCTTGGCAAGGTGCGGCCGGGCAATCAGTTTGCTGCGGATTTGGGGATCGAGTGGAGCGCTTCTCAAGCTTGGGTGTTGGCGATGGACATCGTATACAGTTGCGCGGATCGGACCACGTTTTATGGCAATCCGGGGGTGACAGCTGCGGGGCTGCCTGCCGTTGTAGGCTTTGGCTCGAGCGACAATTTGAGCTTGGCTCCTGCGTTTGAATACAACTGGAATTCAAATATAGGGATTGTCTGTGGTGTCCAGTTTTCAGTGTATGGCCGCAATAGCGCCAATTTTGCCACGGGACAGTTTTCTGTGTGCTGGAATTTTGAACCGACGACCAAGTTTTAAGGGGTAATGCATGAGTGAAGTTTCCAATGTAGGACCGTCGAGCCCTCAGGAGAGAAAATTATATCAGCTCGATTACAAACAGGGTGCGGAGCTTTTTCAACAAGCGCTCGATGCGCATGAGCATGCCAATAGCCCTTTCAAGAAAGCGGCGTTTCAGAATGTGATGGAACGGGCGATGAAAGTGATGAATGAGTCAGCGCGGGCGCTCAAAGAAAAGGGTCTCGAGAACCAAAATAAAACGATCGAAAAAGACTTTACCGCTTATCAAAATGGCGGGAAACCCGACCCTCTCAAGAGGGATCTGGAACAAGCCAAGCGATCAGTTTGAGCTCTTAAGCCAAGCGATCAAGCCGAAAAAAAAACCTTCATCCGCTCCAAAAACCCCTTTTTCAAAGGGTGATTTTGGGTCGTCTCGCTCCCTTCAAAAGCGCGGAGGAGCTCTCTTTGTTTCTCCGTCAATTTCACAGGCGTCTCGACGAAGACCCTAATAATCAGGTCCCCTTTCCCTTGGCCGTGGACGTTGGGGAATCCTTTGCTGCTGAGGCGAAGGAGTTTGCCACTTTGCGTCCCTTCGGGGATTTGGACTTTGCTCATCTCGCCGAAGGGGGTGGGGATCTCTTTTTTGCATCCGAGAGCCGCTTCGGGGAAGCTTAAGGGGAGGTCGATGTAAACATCGTCTCCTTCTCTCTGGAAGGTATCGTGGGGCTCTACTTCGATGGAGACGTACAAATCTCCTGCGGAGGAGCCCCGTTCGCCTGCGTCGCCGTAGCCGGCCATTTTCAGGCGCATGCCATTATCCACGCCGGCAGGAATGCGCACCTTGATTTTTTGCTTATCTTTGATGCGTCCCATGCCGCCGCAACTTCTGCACGGATCGGCGATCACTTGTCCAGCGCCGCCGCAAGAAGAGCAGGGCATCGACATGCTAAAGAAGCCCCGGCTCTGGTGGATCTGTCCTTGGCCGCGGCAGGTGGTGCAGGTCCGGATGCTCGCTTTGGACTTGGCCCCCGACCCTTTGCAAGTGTCGCAGGGGATGTAGTTTTGGATCGTCAGCTCTTTCTCTGTGCCGCGAGCGGCCTCTTCGAAAGAGATCCGAACGGTGGCCTTTTTACTTGCACCGCGGGCCTCTTCTGCGCCGCCTCCGCCGCCAAAGAAGGAGTCAAACATGCCTCCTCCCTGATGGCCGCCTTGGCCGCCGCCAAAGGCTCCCATGAAGGTGCGGAGCGCCTCGTCCATGGAGGAAAAGCCCCCGCCGCCGCCCGGAGAGAAGCCGCCGCCGCTGGCTCCGCGCAGACCCTCTTCGCCATACTGGTCGTAGATCTGGCGACGTTTGTCATCGCTCAAAACTTCGTAGGCTTCGGAAACCTGTTTGAACATGGCTTCCGCTTTGGGGTCGTCGGGATTGCGGTCGGGGTGACATTCAAGGGCCCTCTTGCGATAGGCCTTCTTGATCTCATCGGGGGTCGCCTGTTTGGAGACCTTGAGGACGTCGTAGTAGTCTTTCATGGGACTAGTAACCGCGGCGTACGGCTGTTTTGATGCGCTTAGTAGCAGCTTTTGATTTGGCTCGGCTCTTTACAGAGGGCTTGTCATAGAAACGGTGGGCTTTTGCGGCCTTCATGATACCTTCTTTATCGAGCTTCTTTTTCAGAGCGCGGAGGGCTTTGTCGATGGGCTCTCCAACACGGACTTTTACGCTGGGCATTTGTTGCATACCTTTGAGGTTAAGTTTGGCCCTATTGTAGTGACCGGAGTGGTTTAATTCAATAGGAAAGGTGCAGGGGGGTGGTTTTGGAGAGGAGGTTTCTCGAGTGAGGTTTCTCTTCCGTCCACTGGCCGGGAAGGGCGATCCGTTTAGCGATCAGGTCGGGGTGAGGGGAGGCGAGGAGAGGAAGAGTCTGGAGGAGGGGATCGTCGATAGGAATTTTTTTACACACTCCTTCGTAGAGGCAGTAGAGCCCTCCTGAGCGGGCGTCCACTAGGACGGCGTATTCGGGAGAGGGGAGGAAGGCCTCGAGGCTGCAGAAGCCGACTAAGGGGACGCCCCAGCCGAGAGCGAGTCCTTGAGCGAGAGCCGCTCCAACGCGGATGCCTGTGTAAGAGCCGGGGCCTTGGCCCACGGCGATGAGGTCCACTTTTTGGCCACCTAGAAGGGCGGCCACTTCGAGAGCGAGGTTCTTTGAGAGGGAGGGACCCCCATCGAGCCACCTTTCGATCGGGGGCTTTCCGTCTTCGAGAAGAGCGATGAGCCCTTTTTCCGTGCTGGTTTCTAGGAGGAGCGCTTTCATGTCAGCGGCCCCCCAACAGTAGGAGAAACTCTCCCCTTTTCAGGGGAGAGATTTTCAATTAAACCGCAGAGACGCAGAGAGCGCGGAGGTCTCAGAGAAAAATAAAAAATCAAGGATACCTCCTCTGTGATCTTTGCGTTCTCTGCGTCTCTGCGGTCATTTTTTGAATCCCTGTTTTTTGGAGGGGCACTTTCATCCCCTCTACTATACATGAAAGGAGGTGTTTTGATACACTGGACAGAAAAAAAGGACTCCTTTGGACGATCAACCTGAGAATACCCCAGAAGTGGAAGAGGTTCTCAAACAACCTCTCGTGCCGAGCCTTCCTTATCCCAATCAGCTCTATCTCATGCCGCTGAATCGGCGTCCCTTTTTTCCGGGGATGGCCGCTCCCATTGTTATCGAGCCGGGAATCTACTATGAAGTGCTCAAACTGGTCGCGAAGACCGATCACAAGTGCATTGGACTGTTCTTAACCCATCATGAAGATACGAATATCTACAAAATCAAGATGGACGATTTGCACAAGGTGGGGGTTGTCGCACGGATTTTGAGGATCATTCCGATGGAGCAGGGGGGCGCTCAGGTCGTCCTCAATATGGAAAAGCGGGCGATCATCGAAAAGCCGATGAAGTCCAAGTACCTCCTCGCTGCGGTGAAGTACCATGAAGATATTTCTCAAGCGCCGCTCTCGCGCGAGCTCAAGGCCTATTCGATCAGCATCATCACGACGATCAAGGAGCTCCTCAAACTCAATCCGCTCTTCAAAGAAGAGCTCCAAATCTTCTTAGGTCACTCTGACTTCACTGAGCCGGGCCGTTTGGCCGATTTTGCAGTCGCTCTCACGACGGCGACGAGAGATGAGCTCCAAAATGTGCTCGAGACGCTCGACATAGACAAGCGGATCGACAAAGCGCTCTTGCTCCTCAAAAAAGAGCTCGATATCAGCAAATTGCAAAGCACGATCAACCAGCGGATCGAGGCGACCATTTCCAAGACGCAACGGGACTTCTTCTTACGGGAACAGCTCAAGGCGATCAAGAAAGAGCTCGGGATGGAAAAAGAGGACAAAGCCGTTGAGTTAGAAAAATTCGAAGAGCGGCTCAAAAAGAGAAAGGTCCCTGAAGATGTGATGAAGGTGATCCGCGAGGAGCTCGATAAGCTCAGCGCACTCGAGACGCAGTCGGCCGAATATGGCGTGTGTCGCAATTACGTTGATTGGCTCACCATTATGCCTTGGGGGCTCTACAGCGAAGAGACCCACAATTTAAAACAAGCTGAAGAGATCCTCAATGACGACCACTACGGACTCAAGGATATCAAAGAGCGGATTCTCGAGTTCATCGGAGTCGGAAAGTTGACCAAGGGGATCAAGGGGAGCATTGTCTGTTTGGTAGGCCCTCCCGGCGTCGGCAAAACGAGCATCGGCAAGAGCGTGGCCCGCGCACTGAATCGGAAATTCTACCGCTTTTCTGTAGGAGGGATGCGCGATGAGGCGGAGATCAAAGGGCACCGAAGAACGTACATTGGCGCCATGCCAGGAAAGATGGTCCAGGCGATGAAATATACGCAGACGATGAACCCGGTGATCATGCTCGACGAGGTCGATAAGATGGGGAGCAGCTACCACGGGGATCCCGCGTCGGCCCTCTTAGAAGTTCTCGATCCCGAACAGAATAAAGAGTTCCTCGACCACTACCTCGATGTGCCGTGCGATCTATCCAATGTCTTATTCATCGTGACGGCCAACATCCTCGACACCATCCCCGAACCGCTCAAAGACCGGATGGAGATTTTGCGCCTCTCTGGCTATATCCAGACCGAAAAAATCGAGATCGCAAAGAAATACCTCATCCCGCGCAATCGCAAAAATATGGGGCTTAAAGGGACCGATGTGGTGTTTACGCCAGGCGCAATTGGCCAGATCATCAACGGCTATGCCCGCGAGGCGGGAGTCCGCACACTCGAAAATAACATCAAGAAGATCATGCGCAAAGTAGCGCTCAAAATAGCCCGCGCTCCCGAAGAGGGGAAAAAAGGGGAAAAAGTGACCATCACCGAAGAGGGACTGATTCCCTATCTCGGCAAGCCCATTTTCACATCGGACAGGTTCTATAAAGTCACTCCGGTAGGCGTGGCGATGGGGCTCGCCTGGACATCGATGGGCGGCGCCACTCTTTACATCGAAGTGGTTCGCTACCCTGCGGAAAAAACGGAGATGAAACTCACCGGGCAAGCAGGCGACGTGATGAAGGAATCGGCGCAGATCGCCTGGACCTACGTGCAGAGCAACGTCGCGCGCTACGCTCCCGGCATCCCCTTCTTTGAAAAATCGCAGATCCACATCCACATCCCCGAAGGCGCTACCCCCAAAGATGGTCCCTCCGCGGGGATCACGATGGTCACAGCGCTCCTCTCCTTGCTCTTAGATCGACCGATCCGAGAAGATTTGGGAATGACAGGAGAACTCACTCTGACAGGAAGGGTTTTGCCAATTGGCGGCCTGAAAGAAAAACTCATCGCTGCCCGTCGCTCGAAGGTCAATGTATTGATCTTCCCGAAAGACAACTTACGCGATTACGACGAATTGCCCGACTACTTGAAAAAAGATCTCGAGGTCCATTTCGTTGAAGATTATACCGAGGTATTTGACATTGCTTTCCCTCATAAAAAGGCCTCCGTGGCTAGAAAAAAAGCTCGTAGAGCCAAAAAATCTTAAGAGTTGGGCAGAGGAAATTCGCTCAAAAGGGCAGAGAATCGCGACGATCAACGGCTCTTTTGACCTGATGCACGCGGGCCATTTGTGGATTTTGCACCAGGCCTCGCTCCAGGCAGATCATTTGCTCGTGGCAATGAACTCGGACGCCTCGATCCAGCAGTACAAAAGCCCGTCGAGGCCCATTGTGCCCCTGGCCTACCGGCTCGAGATGATGGCGGCCATCGAGTTTGTCTCCGCAGTCACCTGGTTTGAAGAGCTGGACCCCTGCCAGCTGATCGCCTCCGTGAAGCCCGACGTACATGTCAATGGCGCCGAATATGGCCTTCAGTGTATTGAGGCAGATACGGTCCGGCAGTGCGGCGCAAGGCTCCATTTGGTCGAACGGATTCCCGGCCTAGCTACATCCACCCTCATTGAGAAGATTCGACGATGCGAATGATTGGAATGGTTTTAGATGCTCCCTCGGCAGAAAGGCTTACCGCCTATTTGGAGCGGCGCGGCATCGCGACCCGGATGGAAGGGGAGTTTGATGCGGCCACTGGACATACGAACTACCACATCTGGATCCAGGACGAAGATCAGATTGCCAAGGCGCAGGAAATCTATGCGCGATTCTTAAAAGAGCCCACCAACGCCGAGTTTGATATTCCCGTATTTGATCTGCCGCCCGAGACAACCTCAGTAGCAGCACCCGCCCGCACCCACTTCACAAACTTCATGTTGGCCCTTTGCTGCTTTTTCTTCGTCCTCAACTATCTGGAGCAAAGAGCCCTCATCGAAAAAGGGCTCGGAGAGGCGGGAGCCGTCTTGACCCCCCTTCAAGCCACCTCTTTGTACGACCTCCCCAGGCCCATTGCCCAACTCCAGGCGATCGTTCTCCAATACGAACTCAAGCCCAACCAACCCATCCCCAAGGAAGCCTTTGAGGAGCTCTCCGCCATTGATAAAATCCCCTTTTGGCGCGGCGCTTACGTCTGGGCCGTTGAGAAAATCAAAGGGCACGACACAACCCTGGATGAAGGGCCCCTCTTTGAAAAGATCCGCCAAGGAGAAGTGTGGCGCCTCTTTTCTCCCGTCCTCCTCCACGGAGATCTCCTCCACATCCTCTTCAATATGCTCTGGCTCTGGGTCCTCGGAAGACCCATTGAGCAACGGATCGGCTTTGGGAAAACGGCCCTCCTCACCCTCCTCTGCGCCGTCGGCTCCAATACAGCGCAGTACCTCATGAGCGGGTTTTTGTTTTTGGGTTACTCAGGCATTGTGATGGGCCTGGCCGGCTTTATTTGGATGCGCGAACGGGAAGCCCCTTGGGAAGGGTACCCCGTTCAGAAAGCGACCTTTTGGTTCTTGGCCATTTTCATCGGCGCCATTTTGGCCCTGCAGATCACGGGCCTCATCGTCGACCTCGTGTTTAACAAACAGTTCCCCCTCCCGATTGCCAATACCGCCCACATTGTCGGAGCCCTCATCGGCGCCGCTTTAGGAAAGAGAGCCTTCTTTGCTCAAAGGGTGCACCCATGAGCATTCGCGATCTGACCATTCTAGGCTGCTCCAGTCAGCAACCCACCCGCTTCCGGAACCACGGCGCCTACCTCCTCCGCTGGAATGATGAAGGGTTCCTCTTTGATCCCGGCGAAGGGACCCAACGGCAGTTCATCTTTGCCGAGATTGCCCCCCCCGTCGTCAACCGAATCTTCATCAGCCACTTTCACGGCGACCACTGCTTAGGGCTCGGCTCCATGCTCATGCGCCTCAATCTCGATAAAGTAACCCACCCCATCCACTGCTACTACCCCGCCAGCGGAAAGAAATTTTTCGATCGCCTTCGCTACTGCTGCATGTACCGAGAGAATATCCACGTCATCGAACACCCCGTCAAGCAATCGGGCATCGTCGACGACGACGGAAAATTCCGCATTGAGGCGACCTTTTTAGAGCACGGTATTGAAAATATCGGATGGCGCATCACAGAACCCGACACGACCAAATTCCACAAAGAAAAGCTCAAAGAGCTCGGCATCGACGGCCCCATCATCAAGCAGCTCGCTAAAGAGGGGAAAATCTCCGTCGGAGGGCGCTGGGTACTCATCGATGAAGTGAGCCACGTCCGCCCCGGCGACGCATTCGCTTACGTCGTCGACACACGCCCCTGCTCCGAGGCCGTCCAGATCGCGAAGGGCGCCAGGATGCTCCTCTGCGAGAGCACCTACCTCGAGAGTGAAAAAGGGCTCGCCCACGAGTACATGCACATGACCGCCAAGCAAGCCGCCACCATCGCCCGCGACGCCGGCGTCGAAACGCTCATCCTCACCCACTTCTCCGCCCGCTACCGCGACGTCGAAGCATTTGCTGAAGAAGCCCGAACGATCTTCCCCAACACCTTCGCCGCCGAAGACCTCAAGCGCTTTCCCTTCACCAAAAGTTAACATTTCCTATCTATGACTCCAGATCATTTCAACTAGGGGCCTGGTTGATAAAAATATAGTGGATGCTATTATGGCTCTTAACCTCTATACTCCGCGCGAAGTTTTGCTCCGCCTGGCCCTGCGGGCCAAGGAGAAACGGCTGTTTCTGAATCTGTCTCAAAAATCGCTGTCCGATCGCTCAGCGGTGAGCTTTGGCGTGATTAAAAAATTTGAGAAGACCGGGAAAATCTCTTTGGAATCTCTTCTGAAATTGGCGTTTGTACTGGATGCTCTCAATGAATTTGCAGACTTGTTTTCCCCGAAACCACTGGAATCGTATGTGTCCTTGGATCAATTGCTTAAAGAAAAAACAAGAAGACGGGGGAGAAAATGAGTGATTTTACCCAAGCGCTGTTTGTCGATTATTGCGCCACGCAGCCGATTACGATGGGGTTACATTGAGCCTAGCTATAAGCAAATAGGTAAAAATTAGAGCGCGTATTCGGACGGAGAGCTAGGGAGCAACCCCCTTCTCTCCGTTTTTTTTATTTCTTCTTTTTCTTTTCCAAGTATTCGCTCAAGGGGCCGCGGTGGAAGTGGATGCCGTCTTCTTCAAAGGCGATGATGCTGGTGGCAAAGCCGTTGATGAGTTCGCGGTCATGGGTGGCGACGATCGCGGTCCCTTTGAACTCTTCGAGACCCCAGGCAAGGGCGGAGACGGCTTCGAGGTCGAGGTGGTTATTGGGCTCGTCTAAGAGGAGGAGGCTGGGGGTGGTGAGGATGAGGCCGCCGATGATGAGGCGGGCTGTCTCTCCGCCGGAGAGGTTGCGGACGGGCTTGAAGGCGTCGTCTCCGCTGAAGAGCATTTTGCCGAGGATGCCGCGGGCGTCTTGGTCGAAGACGATCTCTTTGCGGTTTTTTAGCCAGTCAAAGGCGGTCTCTTCGGTGTGTTTATTGAGGACGTCGCCGTGGTTTTGGGGGCAATAGCCGATTTCGACTGCGTGGCCGAGGGTGATTTTCCCAAGGTCTGGGGTGAGGAGGCCGGCAAAGAGTTTGAGGAGGGTGGTTTTGCCGCGGCCGTTGTTTCCAATGATGGCGATTTTGTCGCCTCGTTGGATTTCACAGGAAAATTTTCGGATGACGGGGTCGTGGCCGTACCCTTTGGTGACGTGGTCTGCTTTGAGGGTGACTTGGCCGGCCTGTTTTTCGGGGAGGGGGAAGCGGATATAGGGGCGCTGGATGTTGGATTTTTTGAGCTCCATGGGCTGGAGGCGCTGGATTTCTCGGAGGCGGGACTGGACTTGGCTGGCTCGTGTTCCGGCGCCGAATTTAGCGACGAATTCTTTGAGCTGGGAGATCTTTTTCTCTTTGGCCTTATTTTCATCTTCGGAGCTTGCGCGGGAGGCGGTCTTGGTGATGAGCATCGAGTCGTAGTTGCCAGGATAGGGGATGATGGTCTCGTAGTCGATATCGGCGATGTGGGTACAGATCGAATTGAGGAAGTGGCGGTCATGGCTGACGACGACGAGGGTCCCTTGGTAATTGCGCAAGAAACCTTCGAGCCAGGAGATCGATTCGAGGTCTAAGTGGTTGGTGGGTTCGTCTAGAAGGAGCGCTTCGGGGTTGCCGAAGAGGGCCTGGCAGAGGAGGGCTCTGAACTGGCGGTCGGTGGGGATCTCGTGCATTTTCTTGCGCTGTTGCTCTTCGGGGAAGCCCATTCCGGAGAGGAGCACTTCGGCGTTGGCCTCTGCGGAGTAGCCGTCTTCGTCGGCGATGATCTCTTCGAGCTCTCCGAGGCGCATGCCGACCGCATCGGTCATTTCCCCTTCATAGAGGCTGTCTCGCTCAGAGAGGGCTTTCCAGAGCCGCTGGTTGCCCATGATCACGGTATCGAGAGCGGTGAAGTCCCGAAAATCTTCGATCCGCTGCTTCAAGAAGCCGACTCTTTTGGGGAGGCTGACGATGCCGGTGGTCTGGGATTCTGTTCCCATGACGATTTTGAGGAGGGTCGATTTACCACATCCGTTCGGCCCTGTAAGACCGTAGCGGCAGCCGTCGCTAAAGGTGAAGTTGACGTTTTCGAAGAGGACTCGGTTGCCGATCTTCTTGGAGATATTCTCGAGTGTAATCATATACGGGAGCTATGCTAGCATAAAATGAGGGGTAGACACAATGGATTTTTGCGCGGCGATCGAGCAGTTTCTCCTTTTTTTGCGTCTCTCCAAGGGGGCTTCCCCCCATACGCTGAGGGGGTATGGGCTCGATTTAGCCTCTTTCCAGACCTTCAGCGAAAAAGAGTCGGGGGAGGTCCTCACTTTGCAGGGGGTCTCTAAGCGATCGGTGCGGCGCTATTTGGCCCATCTTCATGAGCAGGGGGCGAGTGCGAGGACGGTGCTCCGGAGGCTCTCGTCGTTGAGAAGTTTGTTTAGTCATGCCCTGCGAGAAAAGTACGTTACAGAAAATCCGTTGGACGAGATCGAGAGTCCCAAAAAAGACAAGAAGCTCCCCAAGTTCATCACTTACGCCCAAGTGGAGCATTTGTTTGCTCAGCCGCCGCTGGACAACTATTTGGGATTTCGGGATCGGGTGATTTTGGAGCTCTTTTACAGTTCGGGGCTTCGCTTGAGCGAACTGGCGGGGTTGAGTCGGGGGGATGTCAACTGGAAGGAGTGCCTTTTGACGATTGCAGGAAAGGGGAAGAAGCAGCGGGTGGTGCCGATTACTGAAACGGCGGCCGAGTGGATTTCAAAGTACTTGAGTCATCCGGAGCGGGCCTGCGTGGAGGAAGACCCGAGGGCGGTGTTTCTCAATCGGTGGGGCAAGCGACTGACGGTTCGTTCGATTGACCGGTCCTTTGCGACCTATTTGAAGGCGAGTGGTCTCTCTGAGCGGATCACGCCTCACACTATACGGCATACGATTGCCACTCACTGGTTGGAAAAGGGGATGGACTTAAAGACCATCCAGCTGCTCTTGGGGCACACTTCTTTGGCCACCACGACGATCTATACTCACGTTTCTTCCAAGCTGAAACGGGAAGTCTACGACAAGGCGCACCCCCGCGCTTGAGAATTTAAGGAGGAGGGGGTAAAATATCCTTTATGTCGAAGAAGATCCCCCTTTTTTCTCTCGTCCTTTTGATCGTCGCTGCGATCGATAGTATCCGAAATTTACCGGCTGCGGCCCTCTTCGGCAGCTCCCTTATCTTCTTTTACCTCTTTGGAGCCCTGATTTTCTTGGTTCCCATCGCCCTGGTTGCAGCCGAACTGGCTGCCCGCTACCCTGAAGAGGGAGGCGTGTTTCATTGGGTGCGCAAGGCCTTTGGCCCTAAGTGGGCCTTTTTGGCTGTGTGGCTCCAGTGGATCAACACGATGGTTTGGTACCCGACCATCCTCTCTTTTCTCGCCGGTACGCTGGCTTATCTCTTCGATCCGAATTTAGCGCAAAATAAGTTGTTTTTAGTGAGTGTGATTTTGGGGGCCTTTTGGGGCCTGACGCTTCTCAACTTATGGGGCGTCCATGTCTCTGCCAAGGTGAGCTCTTGGTGTGGGTTAGTGGGGACTATTTTCCCCATGGGAGTTCTGATCGTGTTGGGGTTCAGTTGGTTTTTCTTAGGCCATCCCGTGCAGATTTCCTGGAGCCAAGCACTTCCCTCGTTTGCGCACCTCAACCATTGGGTGTCTTTGATCGCTATCATGGCCTCTTTTTTGGGGATGGAGCTCGCAGGTGTCCACGTCAACGATATCCACAACCCGCAACGCAATTTCCCCCGCGCAATGGCTTTTTCTGCAGCGATTCTCCTGTCGACGCTGATTTTGGGCTCGCTGGCGATTGCCATTGTCATTCCCGATACGCAAATCCGATTGGTCGATGGGATTATGCAGGCATTCACGCAGTTCTTGGGGGCTTTTGGTCTTCAAGCTCTTGTTCCTGTATTGGCTATTTTGATCGTGGTGGGGACGATGGGAAGCATGATCAACTGGCTCATCTCTCCTGCCAAGGGACTGTTGCAAGCGGCGCAGTACCAACTGCTCCCTCCCTTCTTTGCCAAGACCAATCAAGCTGGCGTCCCCATCCGCATCCTGATCGCTCAGGCGGTCTTGGTCAGCCTTTTTTGCCTGGTCTTTATCCTCATGCCGACCGTTAACTCTTTTTACTGGTTTCTCACGGACTTGAGCACAGAATTATACATGCTGATGTATCTGCTCCTCTTCGGAGCGGCTCTCCGCTTAGGAAGAGCCCCCAAGGAGCATGTGAACTTCCGGATTCCCCGCTTCTTGCGCACCCGCATCGTGGTTGTGGGGATTGGCGCCTGCTTGCTGACGATTGTCGTCAGTTACATCGCTCCGAAGGAGATCGATGTGGGGTCCCCTCTGCGGTACGCCCTCTCGGTTTTTGGGGGGAACTTGCTCCTTGTGGCTCCTGCTGGGCTGCTTGTGATGAGACGGACAGAAAAATAAACTAGAAAGGAACAACTATGACACCGAGTGCACCATCAATAGCACAACCGATGCCGCGCCACCCTACACCTCTTGTCCGAGAGAGCACGCCGTGGTCCCCCCCTCCGTCAGAACAAATGGAGCGTTCTACGAACCCGAATCCACAAGAAGGGTCGGTGTCGCTGAAGCGCAAAGGCTCTCCGGCCGTTTGGGTAAGGATCTCTCCTGAACAATTCATGGCCTATAGGCAGGCGCGACGAGATGTATAGCCGTCGCCACGACCTCATCCACCCCGATCTGTAACAGACAAAAAGGGACTCGGCAGCCCCTTCTTAGGCAGGGGGAGCAGGTAGGGCGATAGGCAATGGCCGCTGCGTGCACCGCTTGATGCGGGCCGCAGAGGCGGGGGTCTGTGGGGCCAAAGAGGCTGATGGCGGGGCGCTGGAGAGCCCAGGCGAGATGGGTGGGGCCTGTATCATTACTGATCAGGAGATCCATCTGTGCAAGCAGGGCGGCAAAGGAGCGGAGCGATCTTGGTTGATCTATCTGTGCTCCTGGAATGTGCCGAGCTACCTCTTCCATCAAAGGGCGCTCTCTACCTCCTCCCGTTACTAAAATCTCCCATCCGGGGATTTGCTCTTTCAGGCGCTTTCCCACAGCAATAAAGTTCTCGGCGGGCCATCTCTTAAAGCGGTCTTGCGAACCGGGGTGAATGGCAATCCAAGGCCCCCTCTCTCTCTGCGGCAACCTTTCTCCGTCCGTGAGAAAAAATTCCAATGTTTGGTCCCGTGGCATCGGAACTCCAATGGCCTCCACGATGCGGAGCCGCCGGACAATTTCATGTTCATAGGTGGGCTGTAGGGGGACGGTCAATAAAGAGTCCAATCCCTTATTGATGCCCACGGTTCCTACAATCCGGCTGGCTCCAATCATGCAAACAAGAGGAAGTACGATTCGCAGAGAAGTGTGAAAGACCAACACCGTATCCAATCGCTCTCGATATAACGCCTCCCCCAAAATGTGTATTTGGTCGATGGCGGGGTTGTGTTGCAGCACCTCTTTTCCGAGGGGACTGGTTAAAACGGCTAGATGAGAACAGTGGGGGCGGAGGGCTTTGATGGCAGGAGTGGCCCAGAGAGTGTCTCCGAGGGCAGTGGTGGTGACGATGAGGACTCGGCCTGTCATCGGATGGGGCTTAGGACGTCCCCATCGAACAAATTGCCTGAGGAAGAAATTCTTCATCTTAAGCCCTCTGAAAAAGTAAATAAACAGGGAGCCGCACGAAGCGTGCGGGCAGGAGCGGCGAGGGAAGCCCTCGCGCTCCCAAAGAAAAAAATGAAATCTTTCTTCTAGTGGGGTGTGGGGCTTTCCCACTATCCTGCCGCCGTTTCGGGGACGGCCAATCCCTGTTATTTCTTTTTAAATCGCGTTGCAAGAGCTGGGCAGGCGGTAAGCCGGATTCTGTCGAGGACCACCATTCCTCTAGGGGGCCTGTTGCCAAGTCCCTCATGCGGCCAGCTTAGGGTTTCCCTGCCACAAATGGCAGTTGTGCGCGGAAAACGCTCACCCAGGTTCGGCCTTGCTTCGGATAGGGTTTACAACGCCTTCAGTTACCTGAAGTGCGAGGGTCTCTCGAAGACCCTCTTTTCATCCTCTCTTTCTTGCGAAAGCGGAGTAGTTTCTGTTGCACTTTCCGTCGCCTTGCGGCGCCCAGCCGTTAACTGGTATCCTTTCCTGCGAAGTCCAGACTTTCCTCTGCTTTTAAGGGCAGCGGTGGTCTACCTTCCCAGTTCTTGAAACGCGAGATCTCTATACTATACGTTCGCTAATTTTCTGCGGCGTCGTTTTGGTGCGGCAGTTGTCCCTTCTACCACTTCGTTGTCGAGCCAGTAGTGAATGCGGGAGCAATGTTCGCAAAAGACGAGTCTCTCTCCACGGCGCACGATGTTTTCGTGCTGCGCTGTCAGGGCAATATGGCAGCCGCTGCAGGTTCGGTTTTCGAGAGGCACTACGACGCGGTCTTTTTTGTTGTTCAGAAGGCGCGTGTAGATGCGCATCACTTCTTCATCTGCTGTTTTTGCCAGAGCTTCGCGAGAGGTTTGAATCTCTTTTCCTTCTTGGTTGATCAGGCGGATACTTTGCTTGATTTCCTGTTCGAGGTTGCGGCTGCTCTCTTCAGATTGTTTCAAAGAGTCTTTGATTTTCTCGAGGATCTCTTCTTCCATATTGCGCTTGTCGATCAGGTCGGAGGTCAGCTGTTCTGTCGCTACGCGCTCTCTTTCGGAAGAGGACATCTCTTGGGTTAAGGCATTGAACTCGTCTACTTTTTTCACCGTGGCCTGTTTGCCCTCGAGCTTCTTGATCCGTTCTTTGATTTCGAGGATCTTGAGTTCTTGAGAGGCGATCGTTCGGCTCAGTTCGCCGATCTCAGTTTGCTTCTCGATTTGCTGTTTGCCGAGCTCTTGTCTGAGCGAGTCGATGTGTTGCAGCTCTTTTAGACGTTCCTTCTTCAGACGCATCAGTCGGATCATCTTCATATCGAGTTCTTGAATGTCTAAGACCACTTTAAGAGTAGAAAGCATGAGTGAATACCTCTAGAAAATAATGGAGTCAGTTTAAAGCTTCTTGCAAAAATATGCAATACAGAACTTAAGTAGCTGTAAATTAGCTATTTAGTGACGCCTTTCCAAAATAATCGAACGTGGGCTACACTCCTTGGAATATGGAAAAATACTTAAAGAACTATTTTTTGCAGGTGCCAGAATCCAAGCGGACGTCGGGCGCCACCGCCTATCTGGCTGCATTGGATGCGGTTTCTTCTGAGTTTCCGCAGATTGCCGAGACCATTGTCCAAGAGCTGAGGGACCAGCGGAGCCACCTCAAGTTGATTGCCTCCGAGAATTTTTCTTCCCTGCCGGTGCAATTGGCAATGGGGAATTTGCTCACCGACAAGTACAGTGAAGGGTCTGTGGGCCACCGATTCTATGCTGGGTGCGACAACGTCGATACTGTAGAGGGGCTGGCGGTGTCGTTGGCTCAAGAAATTTTTCACGCAGAGCACGCCTACGTGCAGCCCCATTCGGGAATCGATGCCAATCTGGTCGCTTTTTGGGCCATTTTGGTGCAGCGGATTCAAACACCTGAAGTGGCCGCTTTGGGCAAGAAAACTCTCAATGACCTCACCCCCGAAGAATATGAAAAAGTACGGCAGCTTTTGGTCAATCAAAAGGTGATGGGGATGGCTCTCGGTTCGGGGGGGCATCTAACCCATGGCTACCGGCTCAATGTCTCTGCTAAAATCATGCAGGCCGTTCAGTACGAAGTGGACCCAAGGACGGGACTGCTCGATTACAAGGCGTTGCAGCAGCAGGCGCAAAGAGAAAAGCCGCTCATTTTGCTCGCTGGCTACTCCTCTTATCCCCGGCTGATCGATTTTGCAAAGATGCGGGAAATCGCTGATAGCGTCGGCGCCGTGCTCATGGTCGATATGGCCCATTTTGCGGGGCTGGTCGCCGGAAAAGTGATGCAAGGCAACTTCAACCCGATCCCCTTTGCTCATATTGTGACGACCACGACCCATAAAACCCTGCGCGGTCCTCGCGGGGGGATGGTCCTTTGCACGAGTGAATTCAAAGAGGCGGTCGATCGGGGATGCCCTCTGATTTTAGGAGGACCCCTGCCCCACGTCATGGCGGCTAAAGCGGTCGCCTTCAAAGAGGCTCTCAAACCCGAATTTACCAGGTACGCTCACCGGATTGTGGAAAACGCCAAGGTCTTGGCCGAAGGGCTGATGCAAAAAGGAATTAAACTCCTTACGGGCGGAACGGATAACCACCTCCTCGTCCTCAATGTAGCCGCTTCCTTTGGGTTGACCGGCAAGCAGGCGGAGATGCTGTTGAGAGAGGCGAAATTTACGGTCAACCGGAACGTCATCCCCCAAGACCCCAATGGGGCGTGGGATACTTCAGGGGTTCGAATCGGGACCCCCGCTACGACTACGTTGGGGATGGGCCCCTTGGAGATGGAGGAGATCGCCGATATCATCCACACCCTCCTCAAGCACGCCCAGCCCGGTGACGACCGGAAGAAAAAAGCTCACATCGACCCGCACGTGATGCAAAGGGCACAAGAGCGGGTAACGGATCTTTTGAGAGGATTTCCTCTTTACCCCGAGATCGTCATAGAATAGAATAGAAATAAAAGGAGCTCTCTCATGGCCGAAGCCGAACGCGAAGAAAAAATGCCGAAAGGACTCAATGACAAAATTGAACATGCTCTCATGGAAAAGCGGCGGATTTTTCTGTCCGATGCAGTGGATCAAAATTCCGCCAAAGATCTGATCCGACGCCTGTGGTATTTAGACCACGTTGCTCCCGGTAAACCGATCCTCTTTGTGATCAATTCCCCAGGAGGGTCTGTCGATTCAGGTTTTGCGATCTGGGATCAGATCAAAATGAGTCAATCTCCCGTGGTGACTCTAGTGACAGGTCTGGCCGCCTCAATGGGTTCTCTTCTCAGCCTCGTCGCTGGAAAGGGAAAACGGCTTGCAACTAAAAACGCCCGCATCATGATCCACCAACCGCTGATTGGCGGCGTGATCCGCGGTCAAGCGACCGATTTGGACATCCAGGCCAAAGAGATGCTCAAAACGAGAGCGATGATTGTGGAAATCTACTCCCACGCAACCGGCAAAGATGCCAAAGTCATTGAGAAAGCGATCAACCGCGATAATTGGATGACCGCGCAAGAGGCCAAAGAGTTCGGTCTCATTGATGAAGTCGTCGAGTCACTCAAAGACGTCGATGCGTTCCTTCGTTAAGTGTGAAGGTGCCGGGAACGATTTTGTTCTGATCGACGATCGGATAGAAGAGTTCCTCACTCACGATAAAGAGACCATTCAGCGGCTCTGCCATCGGCGCTTTGGAATTGGCGCCGACGGCTTAATCCTCTTGCGGACCCCTTTTAAAATGGTTTTTTTTAATAGCGACGGAAGTGAAGCCGCCACTTGTGGCAATGGACTTCGCTGCTTTGCCCGTTTTCTAGTGAGTTTAGGATTCCCTCCCCCTTACCAGATTGAGACGGCAGGGCAGGTTGTTTTGGCTGAATGTGTGGGAGAAGAGATCCGTGTGCGAATGGAGTGCCCTGCGCCGCTAAAACCTTGTGCTACATTGGATTCCTGGGAAGTTCATTCCCTCCGCGTGGGAGTTCCCCACGCTGTGGTGTTCGTCCCCTCTGTCACCTCTCTGGACTTGGGCGAAGTCGGTTCTTTTGTGCGCCACCACCCCTACTTTGACCCTGAAGGGGTGAACGTCAACTTTGCAGCTCTTCAGGTCGATGGCTCCCTCGCGATGCGCACTTTTGAGCGGGGCGTGGAAGGGGAGACCTGGGCCTGTGGAACAGGCGCCGTGGCGGCTGTGGCGGTGCTGGGAAGGCAGGGGCCTGTCAGGTGTACATTTCCTGGAGGGGAACTAACGATCGAGATGGCGGAGGGAGGAGTGTGGATGCAGGGCCCTGCACGCGTCGTATTTAGAGGAGTTTTAGAGAGAGATGATGCGCCGCAAGGCTAGGATCCCATTTCGTTCTCGAAAACTCTCTGAGTTGGCTTCGCACTCCAGACTTTGGTCCTCGGCAAAATGCGCTGCGTATCGGTAGAGATTATTTTCGATAAATGGGATCACTGAATTGAACATCTACCCAGCTCCCTTACTTTTGACCGCGTCAATGAATAACCCTGTTCAGCGGCAAGGCGGTAGTAACGGGCGGCTTCTCTCTCATCTTTGGCTACGCCAGTGCCATTCGCATAACACAACCCCAAATGGAATTGCGCCTGTGCCTTACCCTGTTCAGCGGCAAGGCGGTAGTAACGGACCGCTTCTCTCTCGTCTTTGGCTACGCCATCGCCATTCGCATAACACCCCCCCAAATTGTATTGCGCAGCTGCCAAACCCTGTTCAGCGGCAAGACGGTAGTAACGGACCGCTTCTCTCTCATCTTTGGCTATGCCAGTGCCATTGTTATAACACGCCCCCAAATTGCATTGCGCAGCTGCCAAACCCTGTTAAGCGGCAAGACGGTAGTAACGGACCGCTTCTCTCTCATCTTTAGCTATGCCAGTGCCATTGTCATAACACGCCCCCAAATTACATTGCGCAGTTGCATTACCCTGTTGAGCGCCAAGGCGGAAGTAACGGACGGCTTCGCTCTCATCTTTGGCTACGCCAGTGCCATTCGCATAACACATCCCCAAATTGCATTGCGCATATGCATCACCCTGATCAGCGGCAAGGCGGAGGCGATGAAACCTTTCTCGTACTTCTGCAGCAGCGGGGCCTGCGGCAGCACCCTCTGCTCCAACAGGAGCTTGATGTGAAGAAGCTTCCCGGTCTAGGCAAAACTGAAGATAAGTTTGGGCTTTTTCATGCGTTGGGCTCTGTTCTAAAGCGTTTAGTAAAAGGGGGATCGCCTGTGCGTATTTGCCCGCATCTACATGCTGTTTGGCTTGGGCAAAAAGGCTTTGTGATTCCGCTGAAGGAGCTTTTTCTTCTGGGTGCGCTTCTTCGATCGTAGCGAGATGTCGAACATTATAATTTGGAACATGCTCCCTTATAGGAGTGCGATCAAGAGGACATAATCTATCGCGGGCCAATATTCGAATCACAGTGTCTTCATTCAATACATGTCCACAGGGGACTATTGTGACTGCGCGAGTTAACAAGTCTCCGCTTACAACATCGAGCAGATTTTCAGATATTTGAGCTCTATAACCGGTACCTTGTACATTTGGATTAAATGCCATATAAACGCCTCCTTATTCATCATTCTTGCAAAAGACTATGAACCTCAATGGGATTTTGTTCTAGAAAAAACGTGGGGGATTTGGTCTGGGACCGGTGGGTCTATATTGAAGCGCTGCTCAAGCGCAATATTGGCTTTTTAAGGAAGTGACCAATTTGGGTGGTACCCGTTTAGACTTCAGTAACCTGGTTTTCCATCCATCGTGTAGAGCATTTCTGCTCGAACGACGTCTCTATCTACGTGGTCCAACGCCGCTAAGATTTGGAAGATCTCTTTTTGGGACACCGCCCGTCCATCATCGGACAAGAATCGGCAGCGCCATTCTTCGATGCAAAAAGTCTCTGCGTGCCCTTCGGGCCATACCGCCGAGCCTCGGTTGGCCACCAGTTTGAGGTGGAGGGGCCCCGCATTGATGTGAGAGACGTAAGGTAAAAACTGGGAGAGGGTGCCCCTGAAATAGAGGAAGACGTCGACGCCGACGAGATGGCGAACGGGGTTGGTTTGGGTCGTGTTGTGCACTTTGCCGGCCACGCTTGGGCCATATTGGACCGCTTTGAGCTGCTCAGGCAGTTTTCCCAGATTTTTGACGATGGCTTCCCCAAATTCCTTGGTCCCCACTTTCTTTTTGCTGGTTCCCTCTTTGTAGATGTCGTAGGTGTGAATCCCTTCTTCGATGGTTCTCAGCCAGCTATTGTGAACCTGGGTGGCTATTTCGTGTTGTCCAATGTGGACGAGCATCTGGACGGCGGCTAAGAGCAGTCCTGATGGGTTGGCCACGTTTTGGCCCGCTCGCTTGGGGGCAGAGCCGTGAATGGCCTCGAACATGGCGCTCTTTTCACCGATATTGGCTGAGCCAGCCAGTCCCACGGAACCGGCGATTTGGGCGGCTACATCGGAGAGGATATCCCCATAGAGGTTGGGCATGACGATCACATCGAAGATTTCAGGGGTGTCGGCCAGTTTGGCAGCTCCGATGTCGACGATCCAATGGTCACTCAGAATATCGGGATACTCCTGCGCGATTTGGTCAAATACCTCATGAAAGAGTCCATCGGTGAACTTCATGATGTTGTCCTTGATGAAGCAGGTGACCTTTTTTCGCTTCTGAGAGCGGGCGTATTCAAACGCATACCGGACGATTTTTTCTGACCCAGCTC
>CAIVVG010000186.1 GCA_903909295.1 uncultured Chlamydiae bacterium | reverse complement strand
TTTTTTACAGAACACCCTCTGACATTCCTCCTACAAATAGGTACTCTTTAAAATGCATGAGTAATTTTTCATGGAGATGAGGCGGAAGGGGCTCTCTGTTTTTTTGTTCCTCGATAAAATCTTTCAGCCGAACCTCTTTTAAGGCCTCGAGAAACTCAAAAAAGCTCAAAGGGTAGAGCGTGAGTAATTGGACTTTCCCAACAGGGAATCCCTTAACGTGGGCCAATTTTACTCCGAGCAGAGAGCCTGCCGCGACGATGTGATATTCGGGGGCATTTTCGCAAAAGTATTTTAGGCTATTGAGCGCGTTGGGACACTCTTGAATTTCGTCAAAAATGAGCAGCGTTTTCCCTTCTACGATTTCGGCGTTCATTTCGATGGTCAGCGCCTTGAGAATCATTTTAGGATCCAGGCTGGCGTCAAAGAGCTTGCAGAGCCGGGGGCTTTCGCTTGGGCTGGCTTTTCCAGGCACAGAGGTTTTTTGCGATCCTCTCCACTTATTCGTTCCAAAAAGTGTGACAAATAAGCTTAAGCATCTTATTTACAGTATGTTGCTGTTTTTCAGAAGGGGTGGCCCGTGGATTCCTCCCTGAGGTCTGATGTAAAGCGGCTTTACACTTGATCCGCTGGGCTGAATATGGCACTCTAGGGTGAGGATGGAGGTATCTCGATGTTACAGGGCGAATTTACAGAAAGCCAGATCAAGGTTTTAGAGCAGTTTGTCACGACGGCGACGGGGGATGTGTTCGCTTTGCGCAACTTGCCGGAGGTGATCAAGGGGGCTTTATTTTCTCGCTACTCCAGGTCTACTCTCGGACTGCGCACTCTCTTGCTCAAGGAATTTATCCTCAATGAGGATACCGCTTTTGCCGCGATCGCGGGGAAGCAGGCTGATGGGGAAGGCCAAATGGTGGCGATCCAAAAGGCGCAGAATTTCTATGATCGGATTTTGGATGGGTATGGGGATGACTCCATCGGTGAATTAGGGGGCGCCCATTTAGCGGTCGAAAATATTTCTATGCTGGCGGCCAAGGTGATTGAAGATAGCCGGATTGGGGGGTCTCCTCTAGAAAAATCGACTCGCTACATCTATTTTGACCAAAAGGTCAATGGGCAGTACCTCTTTTACCAAGAGCCGGTTCTGATGACCTCTGCCTACCGGGACCTTTATATTGATACGTGCAATCACCTCTTCAATACCTACAGCAAGTTGATTCCTCCTTTAACGGCTTTGATCGAGCAAGGGTTCCCTAAGGATCCTGCGATTTCTAAGGGGGCCTATACGGCGGCGCTCAGAGCGAAAGTGCTCGATTGTTTGCGGGGGCTACTGCCGGCGAGTGCTTTGACGAACATGGGGGTTTTTGGCAATGGGCGATTTTTTGAAACGCTCCTCCAGAAGCTGGCTTGTCACAATCTGGCTGAGATGCAGGAGATCGGCAAGAATGCCTATCAAGAGCTCCATAAAGTGATCCCCTCCTTCATCCGCAGAGCCGATCCGGCTCATAAGCATCATCAAGGCTTTGCTCAATTTTATGAGACGATGCGGAGCGATTTGCGGCAGTTTTCTGACCATCATGGGCGGGACATTCCTCCCTTTGCGGAGCCGGGAGTTCGGCTGATCGCTTTCGACAAAGACGCTGTGGCCAAGGTGGGCGGGGCTCTTCTTTTTAACTACACTTCGGGGGGCCTCCTAGAATTACAAAATTACTGCCGCCAGTTAGGGGAAGAAGATCTCGCTCGCTTGCTGGAGGCGGGGTGCGCTGCGCGTGAAAATCGGCGCCATAAATCTCCTCGGGCTTTGGAGCATGCGGAGTTTACCTTTGAAATTTTGGCTGATTTTGGTGTCTACCGGGATCTGCAGCGCCACCGCATTCTAACGCAAGAGCGGCAACCGCTGACCTGTAATTGGGGGTACTATACGCCTCCTGAGATTCGGGGAACGGATTTGGAAAAAGAGTATTGTGATGCGATGGACTTGGCTCAAAAGGCCTATGATACGGTCGCGGCTGAGCTGCCGGAAGAGGCGCAATACATGGTTCCTATGGCGTACAATATCCACTGGTATTTCCGGGTCAATCTGAGGGCGCTGCAATGGATGTGCGAGCTCCGTTCTCAGCCGGCAGGGCATGTTTCTTACCGTTTGATCGCTCAGGAAATGGCGCGTCGGGTGAGCTCTGCTTTGCCCCCTTTTGAGAAGTTTTTCAAGTTTGTCGATTTCGATGGGTATGAGTTGGGACGCCTGGGTGCGGAAGTGCGCCAAGAGGCGAAACTGAAAGGGCCTCAGTGAAGTTCCAGTTAAAGGCCGATTTCAAGCCTACGGGGGACCAACCGGAGGCCATCGAACGGCTCACGGCGGGGGTCCAGGCGGGCAAAAAAGCGCAGGTCCTTCTGGGGATCACGGGGTCTGGTAAGACTTTTACCATGGCGAACCTGATTCATCGGTCTCAGAAGCCGGCATTGATCTTGGCGCACAACAAGACTTTGGCAGCTCAGCTCTATCAGGAGTTCAAGAACTTTTTCCCTGAAAATGCGGTCGAGTATTTCGTCTCTTATTACGACTACTACCAGCCGGAAGCCTACATCGCCAGAACAGATACCTACATTGAAAAGGATTTGGCGATCAATGATCGGATTGAAAAAATGCGCCTCAGCGCTACCCGTTCGCTCATTGAGCGGCCGGATGTGATCATCGTTTCATCTGTTTCCTGCATCTACGGCTTGGGTACTCCTGAGTATTATAGTCAAATGGTCCTTCACCTCGCGGTCAAACAAGAGGTGCGGCGCGATGATATCCTTCTCCATTTGGTCGAAATGCACTACAAGCGCGGCGACTATGATCTGATGAGGGCGACTTTTCGCGCTCGGGGCGATGTACTGGAAATCGTTCCGGCTTATGAGGATGATTTGGCCTATCGGATCGAGTTTTTTGGCGATGAGATCGAGCGAATTAGCGAGATCGATCCCCTCACGGGCAAGGTGCGGCAGCGGTTGGAGAAAATAGCCATTTTCCCTGGCTCCCACTATGTCACGCCGGAAAGTGTCCGCTACACTGCGATGGGGACAATTCGAGCAGAACTGCAAGAGAGGATCGCCTATTTTGAAAAAGAAAATCGGCTCATCGAAGCGCAGAGGATCAAGGAGCGGACAAACTACGATCTAGAGATGATCCGCGAGATTGGATTTTGCAAGGGGATTGAAAATTATTCCCGTCACTTGAGCGGCAGAGTCTCCGGTGCGGCGCCCCCTTGCCTGATCGATTATTTCCCGGAAGAGTTTCTCTTCTTCATTGACGAGTCCCATCAAACGTTGCCGCAGCTCCATGCGATGTACAATGGAGACCGCTCTCGTAAACAAGCCCTCGTAGAGTTTGGTTTTCGGCTCCCCTCCGCTTTCGACAACCGCCCTTTGAAATTTGAAGAGACTTACCAAAAGTTTCGGCAGGTTATTTATGTCTCTGCGACCCCCGGTCCTTGGGAAATAGAGCAGGCTCAAGGGGATATCGTTCAGCAGGTGATTCGACCCACCGGACTGCTCGATCCCTTGATTGAAGTGCGCCCTGCAAATGGCCAGGTAGACGACTGCTTAGATGAGATTCGGAAAGAGACCCAAAAGGGAAGTCGCGTTTTAGTGACGACCCTCACAAAGAAACTCTCGGAAGACCTCTCCAAGTACTTAAATGAAATTGGGGTCAAGGCAAAGTATCTCCATTCCGATATCGATACCTTGGAACGGGTCCAGATCCTCAAATCGCTCCGCTTGGGAGAGTTTGATGTCCTCGTGGGGATCAACCTGCTCAGAGAGGGGCTCGATCTTCCAGAGGTGTCTCTCGTGGTTATTTTGGATGCCGATAAGGAGGGGTTTCTCCGTTCCGAAACGGCCCTGATCCAAACCTGTGGCAGGGCCGCGCGCAATGTCCGCGGCCGAGTCATCCTCTACGCCGATAGGCAAACAAAGGCGATTGTCAATACGGTGGCTATCACGCAGACCCGCCGCGCTCACCAGCAAGCTTATAATGAGCAACACAACATCACTCCTCGCAGCACGAAGCGGGAGGAGCCTGTATCTCTGGAGGAGTCCTTTGGCCTGGCCGAAGGCGAGCCTGCTCCTTGGCCGAAAAAGGTAGAGATCGCTAACTTAGAGGCCAAAATCAAGGAGTATGCAGCTGAGATGCGCCTTGCTGCCAAGGAGATGCGTTTTGAGGACGCCGCTAGGGCAAGGGACCTGATGCGCTACTACGAAAAACTTGAGATGGCAAAGAGCGATCAGGAGTCTCTTTAATGGACCTTTCTCAATTTTTTCGTCCGAGGCCATGGATGACAAGAAATTTATTATCTGTTACCCTTAGGCCCATATGGCTTTAAAAAAAGCGAAAACCCTCATCAAAAGGTGGCTGAGGTACCCCAAGCCTTATAGCTTCCAATATACGCCACAGATCCTTTCGCAAAAAATCACTTTTGCGTTTCGGGAGAAAGTGCTCGCTATTGAGTCCGATGCCTCTACGCCGCTTTATGAGATGGTCTCTGAGATCATTGGCTACGACTGTTACTTCATTGACCAAATGGATTTTTCTATTTTTACGGAAAAGTCTATCGCCCTCGATGTCGGAGCGAACATCGGAATTGTCACCCTTGTTTTAGCAACCATTTTCCCGGGTCACATCCTTTGCTTTGAGCCTGTTGCAGAAAATTGCATGTGGCTTGCTCACAATCTCAAAATCAATGGCATTAGAAATGTTTCCATCCTGCAAAAAGCGCTCTGTCTAAACGATGGGCCCGTGAATTTTTTCAAAAAACAGGAGAGTGTGTCTGGTTCCTTGCTCTATTCGGCACAGGCGGAGCGTTTCGAGGTAGAGGGGATGAGTGTGAAAAAGGTTCATGAGCAATTTCCTCAGATTGACCTAATGAAGCTGGATTGTGAGGGAGCTGAGCATGAACTCATTCCTGAGCTATTAACCCATTTTCCTCATACTCAGTATGTGACAGCCGAAATTCATGATATTGGCCGGCAAAAAAATCTCGCTTCTATTTCTCGACATCTACAAAATAGTGGCTATGAGGTGCTTACGAAACCGGAGTTTTTTGAGCGGAGGAATTTCTCTTGTCTATTGGGTGCTCGGGGTTGCCAACTGCTGCAAGAAATCTAAGAAAATCTTGATAATTCTGCGCAAAATGTATAGAATCTCTTTCCATGAAAGCCAGTATTGGGATTGCAGCCAAACACTTAGGCGTGTCGCAAGACACGCTGCGAAGATGGGAACGAGCAGGAAAGATCTCGGTTGAGCGGACAGCTCGAGGAC
>CAIVVG010000185.1 GCA_903909295.1 uncultured Chlamydiae bacterium | reverse complement strand
TTTTTTACAGAACACCCTCTGAGAAAAACTTCTGGCTTTTTTCCGAATTTTTGGTCATAGATGTGAGCAAATAGAGCCTCTTTTTCAAAATCTTCAGGAACGATGAACTTTAAGCAGTTGCTCTTAGAGGGTGTATACGGCTTCCTGGATCATCTGGAAAAAGACCTGGATGGTCGGGATGGGTCAGCTCTGGCCTTCGGAGCAGTCTCGCCAACATTTGAGCTATTTAAGCTTAAACCTCCAGTACCACAACCTATTCCTGGGCCACGGATAGATGGGCAGGAAATCAGCTGAGTCCATGCTCAAAAGTGATGCACACAAGGGGGGCCTCTCAAATAGGCCTCTCTCTCATGGGTTTTGGCGATTTGTCATGGAGCAGAAAGCTGAATTCATCTCCTTAACTCAGGGCAAGGCCCCGTCCAACCTCTAGCTGCTTAATTCCTCTGCGAACTCTCGATCTCAATTCTTTCCCTCTGTGCTGATCCTTTTCCCTAACCTGTAATCCACACAAACTCTACCCCACCCTCCTAGCAAAGTCATCCGTAGCGCGGATCAGGGCGTCCATGATGCCTGGTTCGCTGGCGGCGTGTCCTGCGTCTTTGATCACTTGGAACTCGGCTTCGGGCCATGCTTTGTGGAGATCCCAGGCGGTTTCCATGGGGCAAATGATGTCGTAGCGCCCATGGACGATCACGGCGGGGATATGGCGAATTTTTCTCACGTTTTCAATGAGCCAGTTGTCTGTTTTAAAGAAGCATTGGTTCACAAAGTAGTGGCACTCGATGCGGGCAACGGCGTCGGCGTGGCTATCTTCGACAAACAGCTCAAAGAGTTTTGGATCGAAGATGAGTTTCAGGGCGGCGCCTTCCCATGCGGCCCAGGTGGAGGCGGCTTTTTGCCGAATGGCCCGATCTTTGGACATGAGCCGTCGGTAGTAGGCGTGGAGCAGGTCTCCCCGCTCTTCTTCTGGAATGGGGTCTATGTATTTTTCCCACTCATCGGGGAAGATGTGGTGGGCGCCAAATTGACAAAACCAGTGGAGTTCTTTTTGTCTGCCGAGAAAAATCCCGCGCAAGATCAGGGCTTTGACTCTGTCTGGGTGGGTCTCGGCGTAAGCGAGGGCGAGCGTGCTGCCCCAAGAGCCGCCGAAGACGACCCAACGGTCAATCTTGAGGTGGGTGCGCACTTGCTCAAAGTCGCTCACCAAGTGCCAGGTGGTGTTTTCTTCTAGGGAGGAGTGGGGGGTACTTTGGCCGCAGCCCCGTTGGTCGACGAGAACGATGCGGTAGAGTTTGGGGTCGAAGTAGCATCGGTGGCTGGGATCAGTTCCGGAACCGGGTCCGCCGTGGACGAAGAGAACGGGGAGGCCGTGGGGATTGCCGCTCTCTTCCCAGTAGATCTTATGGCCGCTGCCAACTGCAAGGTGGCCGTGTGCATAGGGTTCGATGGGGGGATAGCGGGTTCTCATGAGCGGGACTTATACAAATAGCTGGGTCTGATGATGGGGGTTCCTTTCCCTCCGCGGGCTTCGAGTCTTTCGTAGACGATCTGGATGGCAATCCCGATGCAGCGGGAGAGGCCGAAGAGGACGGTGTGGTACTCAGGATAAGGAAATCCGGCGGCGGTGAGCATGCTGCCTGTAATGGCGTCGATGTTGGGATAGGGGTTGGAGATTTTTGGGTTCTCTTTGAGCACTTTGGACCCTTCGGTGCGGAGGAGGAGGGCGATTTTTACGAGGGGGTGGTTGGGGAAGTGTTTTTGACAAAATGCGTAACAGACGGTGGCTCTGGGGTCTTCTACGCGGAGGACTGCGTGGCCAAAGCCAAATACGAGTTCTTTGTTGGCGAGTTTGCGCCTTACTAGTTGTTCTATATCGGTGGGTTTGGCGTTCTCTCCTACTTCTTTAAAGACGGCTTCGACGAATTCCAAACAGTCTTGGTTGGCTCTGCCGTGGAGGGGTCCTGCGAGGGCGGTCATCGATGCGGCGAGGGAACCGTACA
>CAIVVG010000184.1 GCA_903909295.1 uncultured Chlamydiae bacterium | reverse complement strand
GTTCTCTGAGTCTCTGCGGTAAATTTTTAAACCCGGCCTCAACAGGGGAGTTGCTCGGAAAGTCCCCCTTTTGGTACGATACGTAATCTTTGATTGGGGGTACTGTGCTAGAAATTCTTCGCCGTTACCAACGTTACGTCTTTTTCGTTGTCATCGCTTCCTTTTCCTTCTTTGGGGTCTATTCCACCTTTGATCGGCAAGAGGTGAGAGAGGACGTCGTCCTGGGGACTACCGCTGCGGGAGAGCCGGTTTTGGCCTCTCAGATGCAGGCTTTGAGCCGCTTTTTAGCCAAAGACCGAGAAGATGGGGGGGAGGGTCCTCCCAACTTTTGCAATGACGGGGTGATTCGCTACGACTTTCTACAGACTCGGTTGGCCGATCTCATCGTCACCCAGTACTTTTCCTCCTTCCAGGAAGATTTGGCAGCTCGGTTAGAAAGGGCCAAACGCTTTCAGCTCTACGCCCATCCGAAAAATAGTGCGATTGGCCTCGAGTCTCTCTGGAACCAGTTCGCCCCAGGCATGTCCCTGGCTTTCCATAAATTGCAGGAAATCGAGCGGGTTTCTCCTGCCGTCTTTGAACAGCTTTCCCGTCTCTATGCCCAGCAGGGGTTTTTGAGGCCTGAAATGCTCCGCCAATTCCTGAGCTATCAAGAACAGCTCCAGGGGCTGGAAAAAGATCCCCGCCTGGCTCGCCAGGACCTCTCCCTATTCGGATTCCACACAGCGACCGACTGGTTTGGCTCTCAGTTTGTAGAGAAAGTCTCCCGTTTTGTATTGGAGGCGGCCTCTGCAGCCACTGCCAAGGGGATCCGCGTCTCTCTAGAAGAGGCCAAGGGGGACTTGATGCACAATTTTCAAGAGTCGATGGAGCGCTCTAAGGAAAAAATTTCCTATGCAGATCAGCTCCGGCTCTTAGGGCTAGATGAGAGAACGGCTGCCGAAATGTGGCAGAAAGTGCTCCTCTTCAGGCGCTATTTCCAAGATGTGGGCTATGCCACTTTCGTCGATCGGTTGCCCTATCAGAAATTCGCCGAGTTCGCCCTCGAAGATCACCTGGTCGATGAGTATCGCTTTCCCTTCGCTCTCAGTACGCTGGGCGATCTGTACCAATTCCAAATGTATCTCAAGGGAGTGAGCCCTGCAACTCTTTGGCCCACTTCTTTCTTCAGTCTGGAAGAGGTGGAGAAAAAGTCTCCCGAGTTGGTCCAAACCCCCTATAAGCTAAAAGTGGCGTGGGTGACCAAGACTCAGGCCGGTCTCCGGATCCCTCTGAAAGAAGTTTGGGAATGGCAACTGGAGCATTGGAGCAAGGTGGCGCGAGAGTTCTCCGCGCTTTCTGAGCAGGCGATTTTAAGGGAAGACCGTTTTGCCGCTCTCCACCAGCTCGAGCCCACTGTCCGCGCTCGCCTGGATGCGTGGAGCCGCCAGCAGATCATTGCAGAGGCCCCTTCTTGGGTCGACGCGGCGATCGAAGTGGCCCCTAAACAAGAGGTGGAGGCGGGAGTCTCTGCAGAACATGTCTATTTAGCAGGCGGGGTGCGCCTCCCGTTGAAGGAATTTTTTGAAGGGATCCGCATCGGCAGCGGAAATGCGTTCTACCGATTGGAAGATGCCGAAAAAACGGGCGAGAAACGGGTGATCTCCTTTGAGCAGGCCCGTGCGGTCATCTCTGTTCCGAAGGAAGAGGTGGTTCGCAGCGCGCTCAAGGAAGTGTTTAAAGCGATCGGCGCGACTGAAACCTCGGACAGCTACTACATCACGCACCGCTTTGCCGCGGCAGCGAAAAGCGCTTGGGAAGCTTTGCAAGACAACCCCGAAGATCTCCAGTGGATCGCCGGGAATGATTGCGATCCTTTCTTAGCGCAATGGAAACTTCAGTGCACAGAAAAACATGTGCAACGAACCTCTCAGGATGAGTGGATGAAAGAACATGCTTTAATGATGATCCCCAACCAATGGTCTCCCATTCAGATTCCATCGGTCGGAGCTATCTCCTTCTTTTATTTGAAGGGGAAGACACCCATTCAGGAGCCTGTTTTAGAGCAAATGAATTTCGGTTATGAAATTCTTGCCGCAGACGCAGAGCGAGTCCTCGCTGAACACCTATTGCAACAGATACACAAAAATGACGAGAGTGACCGATGAGCTTTTTTGAAGACGTTCCTTCCTTGTCTCCAGTTCAATTTTTTGGCTTAACAGCAGATTGCCTCTTTTCTAAAGGGCCGTTGAAACCAGAAAAAAGGTTTTTGCTCCCCTCCACAGCGGAGTTACTGGGTGAAGAGCCCTTTGCAGAAGTGTATGCCTCCTGGCATCCGGAGCGGCTCTCTTTTCATATCAACGTCAGCGTCCCTTTCCAAAAATCGGGCGACGGGGATTTCCGCAAAGGGGATACCGTAGAGATTTTTATCGATACCCGCGACCTCAAGTCCAAGGGAATTATTTCCCGTTCTTGCAACTGTTATGTCTTCTCCGCGGCTCCCTGGCAGAATTTCTGCGGCCGCGAAGTGACCCGCTTCCGCAATGACGATATGCACTGTTTGTGCCATCCAGAAGATCTCCAAGTGACCCCTAAATTCTATCCCGATTCCTACTCTCTTGCCATTGAGATCCCCGCTCAAGCGATCCATGGCTTTGATCCGATGGGATTTCCTCGCTTAGGGTTTACCTACATCATCAACCGAACAGACGGCCCCCCACAACATTTCGCCGTTTCCTCGGACGAGTACGCCGTGGAGCAGCACCCAGCGACTTGGGGCACCCTCCGCCTGATCAAGGAAGAAGAATGATGCGCTACACAGTCTCTCACGAATGGGTTGCCCTTGAGGGGAAAGTAGCTACAGTCGGAGTCACCGACTTTGCTCAAAAAGAACTCGGCGATATCGTCTATATAGAGCTGCCCAAGGTGGGTCAAGTGTTCAAAATGGGCGAAGAGACCTGCGTCCTCGAATCGACCAAGGCGGCAGCCGATACTTATGCGCCCGTCTCCGGAAAAGTCGTCGCGGTCAATGAGACCGTTGCCAAAAATCCCTCTCTGATCAACCGCTCTGCAGAAGAGGGCGGCTGGCTCTTCAAGATCGAACTCAAAGACCCCAAGGAGTGGGACGTGCTCCTTTCTCAGCAGGACTACTTGTCTTTGGTCGCTTCCTCATAAAAAAAAGCGGTTAATTTTCCCTGACAGGAGGCTCCGCCCTCACCACTTCTTTGAGTTGCGGCGTCTCGATCGCTTCATACGCAAAGGAGGCGCTGAGCTTCCCTTCTACTAAGATAGCTACGCGGCGGCGGTTTCCTCTTGAGAGGTAACTGTTTGCCGTGCGCAAAAACTCATCGTAGGTGAGGGTTTGGTAGGCGGCGATCCGCTTTTCTACAAAGGCAAAGTCGGCGTGGTGATGGAAGGCGAGCGAGGCCCAAAGGGAGGCTTTGTCGCGGAGGTTCCTGCAGCGGTTCTTGAGGGCATCGGCGAGGCTGACTTTGAGGGTGTCAAAGCGGCTTTGGGGGATCTTTTCAGCGATTTCTCCGTTAAAATCTTCGAGGAAGTGTTCGAAGCGGTAGAGGAGCTCTTCGGGGGAGTAGGTGGTCGATTGGACGAGGAAGAAGGCGTAGAGGTGCTCTTCGACTTCGAGGTCGCGGGATTGGTTGATGTAGCCGGTTTTTTGGCGGCTGCGGAGTTCATTGAAAAAGGCTTCGGAGAGGACCGATTGGAGGAGCTCTTGGGCGGCTCGCTTTTCAAATGTAAAGGCGCCTTCGTCGAGGAGGAGAAGGGTCGCATTGCCTTGGATGGGGGCTCCTTGGCGGATGGCAAAGGGGCCTGCGGCTTGGGGGAAATGGAATTGCTGCTGGGGGGGGTGTTCTTTGGCGGGGTAGGGGCTTTTTCCAATCAGATGGATGATATCGAGCCAGGCCGACTCGGCGTCAACGAGTGAGAGGTTGCCTGCAAAGAGGGCTTCGAAGGAAACTTTTTCAAAGAGGGCTTTGTGGAAGGCGAGGAGGTCTTCGTAGGTGACTGTTTTGAGGGCGGCGAGTTTCTCTCTGTGGTTCGATTCTTCTGGATGGAGGATCGAGGAGAGGATTTCATAGGCTTGGGTGGCTGCGAGGGCTCTCTCGCCATTTTGATAGTGTTTTTCGTGGCGGTCGAAGTAGATCGTAAATTGTTCACGGGTCGGCGGGGTCTGTGGCATTTGGGAGGCGATCGCTTGGAGCAGTTCGGAGTGCTTTTCGCTAAAGCCGGAGATTTCTAGCTCAAGGCGGCATTGGTTAATCGCAAAGTGGAGCGAGGATCCTGCGCTGGCTGCTGCGGATGTGATGGGGGAGAGGATGTCGGTGAGGTGATCGAGGTAGAGGGCTCCGAGGACGGCGCTTCGGGTCGTGGCTACGAGGGCGGGGGAGAGGATGCGGAGGATATAGACCGATTCGGGGTTCGCAAATTCGGCGCAGCGGGCGTAGTAGGCGGTGCCAAACTCCGATTGGGCAAAGGCGATGGGGGCGGAGCCAAATTGGGGATCGGCGACGAGTTCAAGCTGGGTGGGGAGGAAGGGGTTGGGTGGGGCGATGGCAATTTCGGGCTGGGGTTTTGCTTTGCTCCAGGTGGTGATCCACGCGGGAGGGATCGGTTGGAGGGTGTAGGCGACGCCGGACCAGCGCTCTTTTCGATCCAAGGTCACTTGCATAATTTGGGGCGGCGCCATCAGCGAGATCGAGCAGTCTTGGGGTTTGAGAAGGGAGAGCACTTGCCTGATTTTTTTCGGATCAAATTGGTCGGCAAAGAGGGACTGGCGGGGGAAGGTGGCAAGCGGTTCGTCGCAGAGCGCGCTGGCGAGGTCGAGCGTGTATCTGAAGGGGTTTCCGCGGGTTTGGTATTGGTAGTCTAGGCGAGTCACCTCTTGCTTCTCTTGGAAGAGGTATTGGGGGAAGGCTTCGGCTTTCAGGCCGGCGAGGGCCTCAAAGCAGCGGAGGGTCACTTGCTCGATGCGGGCAGCTCCGGCTTGGGTGAGCTCCATGGAGATATCAAAGAAGCAATGTTCTTTGCTGCCGAAGGGGCTGGCTTGGACCGAGAGGCTGTCGACCCATCCTTCTTTCTTGAGGTTCTCGTAGAGGCTTTTGGTTTGGCCGCGGTTCAGGGCGTAGCTGATGAGTTGCGCAGGTTTACTCAAGTCCAGGGAGAGATTTTTGGGGAGTTCCCAAGTGAGCGAGAGGTGGCGCCGATTTTGGACCGGTTCGATATAGAGGATGTGCCCTTTTTGCTCTTGAGAAAAGAGGGGGAGGTCGGGGTTGAGGGCTAAATGATCTGTAATCGGCACGGCGCTAAAAAGTTCGGTGGCCGCTTGCTCAAGTGTTTCTAGGGGAAGCGAGGAGTAGAGGACGAGGTGCATGCGGCGGGCGGAGTAGTATTTGGCGTGCCAGTCTCGGAGTTCTGCTGGAGGGATGTTGCCGAGTGTCTCTGAATTGCCGACGGAAAAGAGGCGGTTGGGGTGTTCCTGGTTGCCCGTTTCTTTGAACACCATGTATTCGCGCCAGTAGTCGTTTTCGATATTTTTGCCAAACTCCTGGTCGACTGCGTGCATCTCTTTGGAGACGGCGTCGGGATTGAAAAGGGGATCGATGAAGAAGCGGGAAAACGTATCCAAAATGGTCAAGAAGCCGTCGAGTTGACTCGAAAAGCCGTACACCGTTCTGTCTGCGGCGGTGAACGCATTGTGAGAGCCGGCGTAATTGGAGAGAAGTTCGGTAAAGCGGTTGTCTTCGGGGTATTTGATGCTTCCGCGAAAGAGCATGTGTTCACAAAAATGGGCCATTCCGGGATAGGTCTCTGGGTCGCTCCAAGAGCCGACTTGGACAGAGAGCGCTGCGGCGGAGGAATCGGCGCCCGGATCGGAGATGAGGAGCACTTCGAGTTGGTTGGGAAGGACCATCTTGGTCGTTTTCCGTTCGCTTAAGTCGGGATTGAGGAGGGGGAGATCGGAGAGGTCGGTAACGGGTTCCGCAATGACGGTGGAATAAAGGAGAAGGAAAGGGAGGAATTTATTTATTAACATCGTATCTTTTC
>CAIVVG010000183.1 GCA_903909295.1 uncultured Chlamydiae bacterium | reverse complement strand
ATGATCGCTAGAAGCAGGCACTAGGAGTGTGGTTGCTCTCTGGAGCGCCGCGTCGATATGCGAAAATACGTTCTCTTCCCCAATCAGTTTTGTGAGACCAAACTTCTTGAGTTCTTTTTCCGTGCGGCCATGAACGCCAGATAAGACCAGCGTCGTTTGTCCCTTTTTGCAACGGGAGAAAAACTCCTTGAGCGCGTTCATGCCAGAGGCATCGATGAGGGGGACGTGGCGCATCCGGAGGATGAAGACTTTCGGGGGGTTTTCCAAGTCGACGAGCACGTCTCTCAACATATCGGCGGCGCCAAAGAAAAAGGGGCCCTGAATCTCATACACTTCGACCTGCTCGGGCACCTGTTTTTTAGAGATGGCATCGAGATCGTTTCCTTCACTAAATTCCCGAAAGAGTTTGGTGAGGGGGACCATTTTGGAAAAATCGCTCATCCGCTTCATGAACAAAAAGGCGGCCAACACCATCCCCAACAAGATCGCCATCGTGATGTCGACGAATACCGTGAGCAAGAACGAAGTGATCAAGATCGCCACATCTCCAAAAGGGGCTTTTAAGAGGTGGACGAAGTGGGGCACCTCGCTCATATTCCAAGCGACTACCATCAGCACGGCAGCCAGTGCGGCGAGGGGGATCTGACTCACAACGGGGGCTAAAAAGAGGATGATGCCGAGGAGGGTGAGTGCGTGGATCATCCCCGCGACAGGGGTTTGGGCGCCGGTTTTGATATTGGCGGCGGTGCGGGCGATGGCTCCTGTGGCGGGGATCCCTCCGAAGAGGACCGAGCCGAAGTTGGCGATCCCTTGAGCGACGAGCTCGCAATTGGACTTGTGGCGCCCGCCCGTCATCCCATCTCCGATGACGGCCGACAGGAGCGACTCAATGCCACCTAGGAAGGCGATGGCCAGGCCGTCGGCCAGGAGCTCGGGGAGTTTACTCCAGGGAATGTCCAAAGAGGGGAGTGAGGGAAGAGGGAGACTGGAAGGGATCCCCCCGAATTTGGACTGGATGGTCTCGACCGGCAAGTGGAAAAAATAGGAGATGAGCGAGGCCCCTACGATGGCGCTGATGCCCCAAGGAATCGAAGAGGCCCACTTGCGCAGTGCGCAGATGAGCGCTAACGTTCCCGCAGCCAATCCCAACGTCGCAGGTTCAAAAGTGGGGAAGGCGTGGAAATAGGCGCCCCACTTGGCTACAAAATCAGCGGGGGGAGTAGCCATCTGGAGGCCGAAGAAGTCTTTGACTTGAGACGACGCGATCAATACGGCGATCCCCGTCGTAAAGCCCATGATGAGCGGATGAGGGACATACTTGATCCAGGAGCCGAGACGGAGCACTCCTAAAAAGACGAGCAAGACAGCGGCGATGAGAGTGGAGACGGCGAGTCCCTCATAGCCCGTCCGCTGGATGATGTCGTAGATGATCACGACAAAGGCGCCGGTAGGCCCCCCGATTTGAACGCGGCTCCCTCCCAAAGCGGAGATGAGAAACCCAGCGATGATCGCGGTAAATAGCCCCCTTTCAGGACCCACTCCAGAAGCAATGGCAAAAGCCATCGCCAATGGCAGCGCGATGATCCCTACGGTAATTCCCGCGAGCAAATCCTTCCGAAACGTAGTGTAGTTGCGGAAACACAAGATCGATTTAGGAATAAACTCTTTCATGCAGTGCCTCTAGCACATCGCTAAATACAAGGTCTTTTTTCTGCTCGCTATTGATCTCTTTGAGCACCTCTTTTTGGCGCCCATAGTACTCGATCAATGGCAAGGTCTGTTTTCTATATACCTCAAGCCGCTTTTGGATCACAGCTTCTTGATCGTCCTCTCTCTGATACAGCGCTCCAGAGCAGCTATCACACACACCATCCCGCTTCGGGGGGGCGAACTGTTTGTGACACGTCTTCCCACAACCTTTGCAGGAAAGACGCCCCGAAAGCCGACGGACGAGCTCTTCATCCCGGATCTGAAAATTCAACACGATCAATCGATTGTGCCCCTGAACCTTCCGATCTAGAGCCGCGGCCTGGTACAGGGTCCTCGGACAACCGTCGAGGATATAGCCCCCCTTGCACTCCGCAACCCGTTCAAAGAGCATGTCGAGCACCAGATCATCAGGAACCAATTGCCCCTGGTCGATGAACTGCTTGGCTTTTTGGCCCAGGGCCGTCTGACTGCGGATGTTTTCTCGGAATAGGTCCCCCGTAGAGATGTGGGGGAGTCCCAGATGCTCACTCAAAGGCCCTGCATGGGTCCCTTTTCCGGCGCCCGGAGGGCCCATTAAAACAACGACAAGAGGCTTCGATTCTGAAGAATCCATGGAAATGACCTGATAGCTAAAGGGGGTATTCTACCACGGGGAGGGACTAAAAGCAACCTGGAAGGAAAGCCCCCGGAAAAGGGGGGGGCTTTGATTAATCCCAACTGGAGAGAGTCAATGTTTGAGACTCTTGATAGTGGTCGAAGATCCTCAGGAGCCTGTCCTTCCTCGCCTCTTCTACATCACGATCCCACTTACCGAGGCGGCCTATGAGTTGAAAATCATTTGTGTTCGCATAATTTACAAGCTTCTGAAAATTAGAATGTTCTTTGATGGATTCCAGTTTGTCCGCTTGGTTATGCATAATAATAGAATCCAACACCAAACTAATTCCCTTGCCTACAATAAATATGCTGAATGGAATAAAAAATGGTAATAGAGGAGGAAAAATAACAGAAACAGCTACTGCAACGATTCCGGCAATTAAAAGAACCGCGCCTAGAAGAGCTGAGAAAGGGACTGCGGTGCGAAACTCCACCAGCTTTCTCGCACAAATATCTTGAAGCTCTTTCACGTCTTCGGCGCTATTTAAAATGACTTCGTTTCCTAGGGCGCTGACTTCGCCCTCTCGGGTTTCCGTGGCTAAATGATTGGGTACATAACACCCTTGTAAACTAGAATTTTGGACTTGTTGTGCCATAATCAATTCCTTGTTTTGTATTTATTCCGATTTTTGAATCACTCCCGGTATAACCGGACACCCGCTTACTCATAAGCAGGAGGGAGCTCTAGTGGGGAGCTTTGAGCAATCTGGCGAAGGGCTTGTACTACTTCATTAGACTTAGAGACTGCGTCATAGACTGCAAGAAGCCGTTCCGTCGTCAAACCACTTTGATCTCGACTATTTAGTTGAATGCCATAATGATTCGCGCAATTCAAAAATTCCCTTGAATTATTAAGGAGTTTTTCGATGCTCTCCAACTTCTCCACCCTTTCCCAAGTCCTGGCCGCACCTGCGAACATCAGGATTCCGCAACCTATTCCTGCTATGCTGGGAAGGGATAGCAGACGGTTTCCCCAAATAGTGGCGGTGGCTGTACCAATGATTCCGGCAGTCATACAAGCTGTTCCGGCCATGGCAGACAAGAAAGTGTGCCGAATGGACTGGGCTCTTTGCTGCACACAAAGATTTTTAAGCTCAGCTACGTCTTCCTCGCTATTTCCGCGAACTAAATGATTTAGTTGATAACCGTCAACTTGTATCACAATTAACCTCTTTTTGTTGATCGCTTTTATTATATAAATACAAACCAAACAAGTCAAAATATAAACGTAAGTTTATTATTCTGTTGTTTTAATAAACAAACAAAAAAAACACAAGGAGGCGCCCTGAT
>CAIVVG010000182.1 GCA_903909295.1 uncultured Chlamydiae bacterium | reverse complement strand
GTCCGCTTGCATCGCCCAACCCTTTGGGTTGAGCTGCTTCATCGCCGGCTTCGCCTGACCTAAAATCAGGGCGCCTCCTTGGCATCTCCCAATTTTTAAATCACTCCCGGTATTAAATTATTCTCTAGCTCTTTTATTTAAGGTGGTCAAGAAGAAATATCTTTGTTATATAAAAAAATTATACCGGGAGTGATTCCAAAATCGGGAGATGCCAAGGAGGCGCCCTGATTTTAGGTCAGGCGAAGCCGGCGATGCAAGCGGACCTAAAAGCAGTGACTGCCCGACGCCGGCAGAACCGATTTTTGAATCACGAGCGGTATATATGCAGAGATGGCTGAAGGTGATTGTTTTATCTGGGCAACTGTTCTTTCGAGCGCGGTGCGATTTAAGGGTCTTTGCGTTGACCTATTACACGGCCCTCTCAGCTGTTCCCCTTTTTGCTCTGCTCTACGGGCTCAGTCGGATGTTGGGGTTGGAGACATTCATCCAAGAGACGTTATTGATCCGTTTTTCGCAGCAGAGGGAGGCTCTTTTAGAGGTGTTTTCCCTCTCGAAGAATTTATTGGAGGGGTTTCATGGGGGGGTCATTGCGATGATCGGGTCGATCGTCGTATTTGGGAGTATTTGGTTTTTGCTCGACCACCTTGAGCGGGTCGTCAATCAGCTTTGGGAAGTGACAGGGCGGATTTCGATAAGGAAAGTTCTCTCTGATTACTTGGTCATGTTGTGCGCAGTGCCTCTTCTTTTTTTCTTGCTCAGCAGCATTCGGATCCATGTTTTTTTCTTTCCCTACTTGCTCTTTTGGGTTCTGTTTTCTTTTATTTATTGGGCGCTTCCGAATTGCAAGGTGTCCATCAGTTCAGTTCTTGTTGGAGGGGCTATCAGCGCGGCACTCTACTTGATTGTTCAGTGGGGCTATATCTATTTTCAAACTCAGGCAGCTCACTATGGAACGGTGTATGGGAGTCTATCGGTGCTCCCCCTGTTTTTTGCTTGGGTCCAGTGTTGTTGGTATATTTTTTTATTTGGCGCGGGCATCAGTCACGCTCATCAGACAATGAAGGGAGAATAAGTTCATGTATCCAGTCCAGTTCGATCTCGCATCTTGGAAAATTGCCGAGGGTGCTCTCAAGGGAAAGTCTCTCAAAGAGACGGTTCCAGGCATCTCCTTTGCATGTCAGATCGTCAAGGGAAAAGGCCCCTTTGAGGTGCCCGGGGACGGAGTGGGCTTCGCTCTGCACGCGGGGACGGTGAAAGGAGGGGAAGAGCCCGCCATCCTCAAGAAGGGTGAGGCATTGACTCTCTCTGGCAAGATCGTACTCGACTCCGAGGTGGTTTTATTTGTGGTCTATTCTACCGAGCCTCCCCACGGAAAGCCGCTGGCTGTTGCAAAGGTTGTCCCTCACCACCTGCAGAGCGATTTCCATCACCAATGGGTCCTGCTCCTCCGGTTGAAAGAGTTCGTCGTGGACCGGATGAATGTGTTTGATCGGCTGGCTATTGGGGTGATTCCTAAAACCTACCAGATCTTTTTCTGCGTGGAAGAGGGGGCAACGCTATCTGTCGATGGGCATACAGCGAAGCTGGAGATGAACGCCGCTTACTGCATCCCCGCCGAGAGCCACCAGATCGTGATTGAAGGGCGCTGCCAAGTGCTCCGTATTCGCTTGGATTAACCTCTTTTGTTACACTGACGAGATGATGAATTGGACCCGAGCTATTTTCTTAGAGGTGTTTGCCATTGTGCATGCGGTGGCAGCGCGCCTCATTCCTTGCCCCGCAACGACCCTTCGCAGTGGAAACGGCCAGCCCCTCCTTTTGGTGCACGGGTACTGCAATAATGCGTGGGTGTGGGTGTTTCTCAAGAGGAAGCTGGCTCGCGCGGGGCTGGGCCCCATTTATCTCATCAACTTAGGGTACCCGTTCCGATCTTTGCACACCTACGCCCAGCGGGTAGAGGCCAAGGCGGACGAGATTGCTCGTGAGACGGGGAAGAGGGATCTCACTTTAGTGGGGCACTCGATGGGAGGGCTTGTAGCGGCTCTTTACGCTCTACGAACAGATCGGGTTTGCGATGTGGTGATGATCGCCTCGCCAATTGAGGGGACTCCACTTGCCTCTTTTGCTCCAGGACCCAATGCCCGAGAGATGCAAAAGGGCTCTCCTCTCTTAAAAGAGCTGGGAGAGCAGATGGATGCGTCAGACATCCGGTTTCATCAGATTGCGACACACTGCGATCAGTTGGTTATTCCGGGGATTTCCGCGGGGAGAAAGGTGCCTGTAGAGCGGCGTCTGATTTTAAACAATGTGGGCCATGCGGGGCTTTTATTCTCGCCGCGGGTAGCGCGCTATCTGATTGCGGCGTTGTCTCCCTCGACGGTGATCTGAATCCACAGATCGCGAGGGCTTACATGAACTAACTCTTCGTGCTGCACAGTCCTCGGCCATATGTAGGCATCGCGCTTGACCGTCCAACGCAATTTATAAGTTCCAGGCATGAGCTGAAAGCTCGCGACTCCTCTATGCCCATAGATGTCGGGGGACTTGATGGGGATGTTGTGCCCATCAAAGGAGGCCTCTAGAATCCGGACGCCGCCGAGTTCGGGGCTGTCTTGGACGATGATCTCAATCCGGATCAAACTCTCGCTATTGTATCCAGGCTCTGTGGGTCCTAGGTAGGTATTTTGTGCGAGTAAGGGGATTTCTTTAAAGGGTGTTTTGTGCTTCTGCACAACACTGGTCACTCCGAGGAGCGCAGCGCCGAACAAAAACCACTGAAAGAACCGAATGGAGCTCATGTCTTTCGTCTAACTCACCTATGATATTTTTCGCAAGTTGCAAAAATAATTTAAATTCGGTAAACTCATCCCTCAGTTTTTAGTAGAAGGAGGCGGGGTGTGGATTTTTTAGAAAAGGGCCTTGCGTTCTTTTACCCAGTTCTTTATAAATTTACCAATCAACAAGGAGTTGACTTATGATGAACAAAATCAAAACTCGCCCTGCACAATGCTGTGAACGAGTCATTGCGTCAGACGAAAGCGAAGTTGTTTGCCCTTCTACGAAGGCTCGCTCGTCAGCAGCAATGAAAAAGAAAAGACAGTTGCTTATTAAGTAAGTAGCTATTGAGAGGGGGGTGTTCATTTGAGAACACCCCTTTTTTATGGGGTAGAGATTTCTTCTCTGCGAGAAGAAAGGACATAAGTTAGGTATCCTCCTAACGCAATCAGTAGAGATCCGAGAATCGTTTCCATTTCCATCGGTTCATTGAAAAAGAGCCAACTGAAGATCGCCGCATAGACAATCGCTGAGTAAGAGAGGGGGGACAAGTAAGCCGCTGGGGCATGCTTGAAGGACTGTACGATGAGGGTGTGGTTGATCATGACTGAGATGCCGATCCCGATGAGCAAGAGCCACTCATTGAATGTAGGCATCACCCAGTGGACGCAACAGGGCCCAAACATGACGACTGCTCCAACACTAAATACGTAGAGGAGCGTTTTATTCGTCGGCTCTTGCAATAAATTGAGATTGCGGACAGCCGATGTGCCAACGGCTGCTGCCATCGCAGCGCAGAGGACGAAGAGAGACCCTGGTTGAAAAATTTCCCAAGAGGGGTCGAGGATGAGGGCCACTCCGGTAAAACCCAGTCCTATTGCCAGCCAGATCAGGGGATGGAGTTTCTCCTTAAACCAGAGCGAACTGATGAGCGGGACAAAGAAGGCGCTTGAGAAGTGGAGAGTCGTTACATCGACGAGAGACATTGTCTGAAGGGCGAGGAGACAGAGGTAATGGCTTGTCAGAGCGGCAAAAGCCCGAGCGAGGTGAATCTTTTTGTGGGGGGTCTTCCAGATCTTCTTCTCCCCGCGGAAAGAGGGGAGAAGGCAGATGAGGGCCACGAAATTTTGCATGAAGAGGATCTGCTCCGTCCTGATATGTCCTTGTAAATGACTGCCTAAGGCTCGAACAATGCAATAGAAGAAGGAGGCTGACAAGGCGAGGAAGATCCCCTTTTTGAGGTGGGGCTGGAAGGTGTCAGTCATGAAAAATCCCAAAAGGTAGAAGAGAAAATAGACGATTCTAAGATTATGTACAAGGATCTTGAAAAAATAAGTAGAAAGAGGGTATGACGAGATTTCTACCCGGAGTAGTTATGACTCTCTTTCCCGCGCTCTTCGCCGCGTTCAGCCTCTTTGCTGCACAACCTGTCACCGTCGAGTCAGATGACTCTATCCAGATCATTCCCGTTGCTCGGGCTCCTGAGTCGAGCACCGTCGTTTTGGCCTTGGCCATCCCTCAACAGGGGAAGGTATACGGTTCCAACCCAGTTTGGGTCCAGTTTCGGATCGATGGGTATGCTTTGGGGATGAACACTCCGGGTACCCGGGCTGATGAATTGGTCCAAAGTGAGATGGGGCAAACTTTGCATGTGATCGTGGACAATGAGCCCTATTTGGCGGTCAAAGACAATGCGATCGATCCCTTCAATGAGGAGGGGTATTACTACGATACGAGCTATAAGTTTAAGCTTCCCTATCGGTTGAAAGAGGGGATGCATACGGTGAGGATGTTTCCTGCTCGTTCTTTTGGCGAGAGCCTCAAAGGGGAAAATACCTATCAGGCGATCACATTTTACGTCGGATCCAAGAGCGACCGTCCCGATATGGACCTGAAAAAACCTTATCTCACTTACAATGAGCCCACCAACCAGCTATACCTGACGGAGAGCAAGCCTGTATTGCTCGATTTTTATCTTTCTAACTGTGAGCTGAGCTCGGATGGCTATAAGGTCCGTTTGACCATCGATGGGAAGGTCAAGAGGACGCTCTCTTCCTGGCAGCCCTACTATATTCGGGGTTTAGAGGCGGGTTCGCACACCGTGCGGCTCCAATTGATCGATCGCAGTGGGAAGCAGGTGCCTGGCGCCTTCAATGATGTAGAGCGGAATATTCGCGTCCATTGAGGACTTCTTCAAAGCTCTGTTTGAGCTCTGGTGTGGAAGTGCGGAAAATAAACCCAATGGCTAGCCCTTTTTCTGTCTGCAACGATGCGTGAGTCAAGGAGTAGGAGGGGAGTTGCAGCCTCCCGATGGCCTGAAAAACCTCCTCTTTTTGTTCTGAAGAGACGGGGTAAATAAAGCTAAGTAAAAAGTCCTCTGTCAAGCGGGTCATCGCTTTACCCAAGAGGAGAGATTCACACAGCAAGTCGAAATGGTGTTTGAGGAGCTGTGGTTCAAAGATGGTTGGCATTGTCCCGGGTCTGAGCGAGTAGAAGTAGTTTTCCAAGAGCAGCTTTTGGTATTCGGGGATTGGACCCACCAGGTCTTTGAGTTGTTGGAGAGCTTCGTCTTGCTTGAGGATCATCCCTCCATTGAAGTCGCGAAATTCTCCTAAGAGGCGAACGAGCTCAACAGAGATTTTTTGTCTGGCTCTTAGCAAATCGACTGAGTAGTCTGGGCGGAAGAAAGGAGCTTTTTCGATACAGACTCTCAATACAACCGCCTCTTTTGTATATTTCTGTTTCAGGACGCCCATATTGCGAAGGTCATCGACATCGATCTTAAGGGCGACGGGGTTTTCCTTCAGAAGCTGGTAGAAAGGGAGGTGTTCTTTGGTGACAAGTCGGACAAGAAGGATCGTGAAAAAGAGCTCTGTATCGGTCTGTTTTTCGTAGTGGATACTCACTTGAGGAAGATCGCGCACATATTTCAGTTGTTTACTCAGATTGATGAGGTTTCTCATCAGTTCTTCTTCATTGCGGGGCATGAAGATCGGATGGGTCATGTTTTCAATTTGTCGGGTCAATTCGAGGGGGAGTTGCTGTTTGAGCTGTTTGATCTCTTCATGGGAAAAAGCCATTTGTTTTTCCACCTCGAGGTAGAAGAAGCGGATTTTCTCGTGGCGTCGGTCGGCAATCATGGAATCTTCCACGTAAGAGACATCGGGCAAGGAAGAGCGGATCGCTTCCAGTAGGTTGCGGATTTCAAAGCGCTCCGATTCTTTGACAAGATTCATGCCGATCAATACGGCGAGTACCTGTTTTTGTTCTCCCAAGAAAGTTCTTAATATTTTTACGGTGAGATGCCGTTCTTGCGCTGCTTTCTGTGTTTTTTCTTGAATGATTTTTTTAAACAGATATTGGTAAGCAACAATACGCCCTAGATGTCTGGGATCTCGCGCGAGTCCGAATGCGCCGCCAAAAAGATGGGTAATGTTGTTCATTTCGTGGAATACATCCCGGTCAAAAATCTGAGGCCTTGCATGCAAGAGGGTTGTGATATTCTGTGTGATCTGAGAGAGCCGTTCTTCATCGCCAATGTGGCGGTAGAGGTCTCTATCCGGTTGGTTCAAGGAAAGAGGAAGATCTGGTAAGACGAATTTTTTGGAGGTTGCAAGACCGCGTAGAGAAGAAAGGTACTGAGCGCGGTACACGGAGAGCATATTGATCCGCATGTTGGTCATGAGTGTTCCCAGATTTTGTTGGATCTGGGCGAACTCTTCCGGGGTCATGATGGCAACTCCCCTTTGGGCTACATAGAATTTAGCTGAATGGTGGTGCTTGAATTGGAAGTTGATCCCCAACGTGCTGATGATATTGAGGGGATGTCCGGGGATTAAGCACTGAATCAACGTCTCTGTCAAATAACGACCCATACCATGCGTATACTGCGAAGGGCAGATCAACGTAACGGAGAGAACGTTCATATTGGGATTGAGAGAGGAGTGGGTCAGGAGGGGGAGCATCTGAATGAACCGAGCGTAGATTTCAGGCCGATGCTTAGGAAATTGGGCAGCCTCCTCTTTGAGCGATGGGGGAATGACCGCATCAACGATCTTCTGCATCATTTGCGTAAAGAGATCAAAGGGAGTTGGATCATCGACTCCAGCAATCACATAAGAGGGAACGATCTCAAATGGGTTCATTGAGGACGCACGTTTTTGTAGAGAAGATTTCCAATCGGAGAAAACTCAAGATTCGTGTAGTCCTCATTGACGAGCACGTGTTGGCTGAAGTGATGGAGTGGGACGAGAGGAACCTCTGCGGAAAAAGATTCTTCTGCTTGAGCCAAAAGGGCTTCCCTGTGCGATACACTGGTCATAGATGCGGCCTCGTCGAGCAAACGGGCATATTCAGCATTTTCAAATCCGGGGAGGTTTTTTTGCGTTGCTTTATGTTTGAACCGCTCCAGAATATTGTTCGCGTCATTATATTGGGCAATGTACTGGGCAATTGCAATCGAATAGTTGCGACTCAAGAGGCGATGCATGTGCGATTTCATATCGAGTGTTTGTAAGGTGATATGGATGCCGAAAACCTCTTTCCACTGTTGCTGGATCACCTGGGCAATTTTCTTCCGATCTTCTGAGTTATCAAAGGACAAGACACAGGCTTTTTCAAAGGTGGCTAGATCGATTCCGAGTTCTTGGAGACCCTTTTTTAAATAGGCCCGAGCGAGTTCAGGAGAGAAGTCAGGGAAAAGGGCCTTTTGCGTATGGGGGAGAAGATTCGGCGGGATACACCGAGTTGCCACTCGGTTTGCAAAAGGGGAGATATGGCGCAAGATGGCATCGCGGTTGATGGCGAGTGAAAGGGCTTTGCGGATATTCAGATTATGGAAGGGGAACCGCTCCATATTGAACGTGCAAAATGCCGTGCCTGCCACAGGTGCAGAGAGGAGGTGCCCCTTCTTTTGCCAGTACAAAAGATCGTCTGTATTCAGTGGCATTGTGAGTGTCGTTACAAAATCCAATTCGCCGGTTTCAAAGAGGTTGAGGGCTGTTTTTTGCTCGGGGATGATGGCCAGATCGATCGCATCTAAGTAGACGTGTTCTTTATCCCAATAACTGGGGCTTTTTTTGAGTTTGATTTCCCGATTGTGGGTCCAGTCGACCAATTCAAAAGGGCCGCTCGACACCAAGCCCTTATGATTGATATTTTGCCAAAAGGGATTGACCGCCTCGATGTGTTTGGGGATGGGGTAAAAGTTGCAGAAACTGATCAGCGAGAGAAAGTAGGGGGTGGGGTTCTCCAGTTCTACCTGAAGCGTTTTTTCATCCAGAGCCCGTATTGCGACCTCGCTGAGTTCTACATCTCCACCAGCCGCGAGCTCTGCATTTTTGATGGCGAAAAAGAGGTGGGGGCAGGGGGATGCGAAGCGGGGATCTAAGATTTTTTTCCAAGAATATTCAAAATCGTCTGCTGTGATGGGATGGCCATCACTCCAGATCGCATCCCGCAAATGAAAGGTGTAAGT
>CAIVVG010000181.1 GCA_903909295.1 uncultured Chlamydiae bacterium | reverse complement strand
AGATACTGGATGACCGGCGTATCGATGGGAGATGTTGCAAATACGATCTCAATTTGCTTTTGCTTGTAGAGATCGGTCACGAGGGAATTTTGCTCATGAGAGGCATAGGTGATCTTTTTTTCTTTTGCCCTTTCCAGCACTTCGGCAATCGTAGACCAGTTCCCTTCACTCGTCTTCCAAATCAAGATCTCTTTGATCCGCTCGTAGAATTTTTCATCTTGGAGAAGCCCCAACTTCACGACCATTTCCACTTCAGGCCAGTAGGAGATGAATTTTTCCCGATCTGTTTTGTGCAACTGCGACAACCGATCAGACACTTTTTTAGAGATGTGCGCGCTCAGTTGCCGTACGTTTTGATCCACCTGTAAGTAGGAGCGAGAGACATTGAGCGGGATATCAGGGCTGTCGAGAGCTCCCCGCAACATCATTAAGTACTCCGGCAAAATGTCCTTGCAGTTGTCCGAGACAAAAACCCGATTGCAAAAGAGCTTGATCGAGCTCTCATTGGCATCGAATTTTCGGTGTGTTTTGGGGAAATAAAGAATCCCCTTCAAATGGAACGGATAGTCGACATTGAGGTGAATCCAAAAGATCGGATCGGGATCGGCCGGGAAGAGTTTTCGGTAGAACGCGAGGTACTCTTCTTCCGTGCAGTCGCCGGCACTTTTGAGCCAGAGAGGAGCCTCATTGCCAATGGGTTTTCCATTGAGGTCAATCGGGAACGGCATAAAGCTACAGTAGCGGCTCAGCAACTCGCGCAGCTTGGTCTCTTCCAAGTACTCCAAGTTTTGCTCATCGAGGTGCAAAATCACCGAAGTGCCCCGCTCCTTGCGGCTGCCCTGGTCGATTGAGTAGCTCGCCCCACCATCGCAGCTCCAGAAAACAGGATCCGTTCCGCTGTAAGAGAGCGTTTGGATGTCCACCTGCTTAGCAACCATATAAGCTGAGTAGAACCCCAAGCCAAAATGGCCAATGATCGGATCTTTCTCCGTCTCGGTCTTGTATTTTGCAACGAACTCCTCAGCCCCCGAAAACGCGATTTGGGCAATGTACTTTTCGACCTCTGCAGCAGTCATCCCGATCCCCGTATCGGCGATCGTTACCGTTTTAGCGGTCCGGTCAATGGAGATGGAGACCTTGAAGTCGCCATCAGCTACTTCCCCCTGATCGCGCAGGATGCGCACCTTATTGAGCGCATCGCAGGCATTGGAGACGAGCTCTCTGATAAAAATATCTTTATCTGAGTAGAGCCATTTTTTGATGATGGGCAAAATATTTTCTGAGTGGATGGATAAGTTTTTTTGCATAAGGTCCTCTGGATTTTAGCCCTCTATCAAAAAACAAAACGGCTTACCTGTCAAGAGGCAGGAATTAAAAATTGACCGCAGAGACCCAGAGAACGCAGAGGTCGCAGAGAAAGAAATATTTATTTAATTGTTTGCTGATGTACCATTGTTGCCTTATGGAACATCTTACAACTCGAAAAATTATAGGCGCAGCCATCGAGGTTCATCGACGACTTGGGCCGGGATTACTCGAGGCCACCTATGAAATGTGTCTTGCTCAAGAATTCAAATTTCAAAATATTCTATTCGAAAGACAGCGTGCATATCCTCTTGTCTATAGAGAAGCGGTATTAGAGTCCGCTTATCGTATTGATTTTTTAGTGGAGAATCAGGTTGTCATAGAAATTAAAGCCGTTGAAGTCCTTTCTAGTATACATGTCGCTCAGTTACTTACATATCTTCGTCTTCTAAATCTACGAAGGGGTTTGTTGTTTAATTTTAATGTTCCAATATTAAGGGATGGGATTAAACGAGTAAGTAACGACAAGAGAATTAACCATGATTCTAGTTTAGATTTCTCTGTGATCTCT
>CAIVVG010000180.1 GCA_903909295.1 uncultured Chlamydiae bacterium | reverse complement strand
GGAGCGCCACTCTCCTCTTTAAGAAGCTGCTCGCCGATTTCATCGAGTGAGGAATGCGAGCGAAATAGCAAAGCGACCTGTTCGGGGCATACGAGCTGAGATTGGACGCCCCATTCGAGAAAGTCGCGCACCGCTTGGCGGAGCGCTTGAGGGAACTCCGCTTTTTCTTGGAACTCGGGCAGGGAAAGGCCTATTTTAGCTTCAAAGGCGAACTCTCGGAGCATCCGGTGGCAAAAGCCGTGGATGGTAAAGATTTGGCACCGATCAAAGCCAGAAATCGCATCGCGTAAAGCGCGGAGATTTTGTGTAGATTCGAGGTAGGGCCAAGTAATGGTATGGGTCTCTAACTGCTCGAGAGCTTTTTCTAAATTGGAGCGAATGCGCTGTTTCAATTCTCGGGTAGCCGCTCTTGTAAATGTAACGGCGAGTATCTGCTCTACTTCGATTCCCTCTAAAATGAGCCGCACATAGACGTGCTCAATCGAGAACGTTTTCCCCGTTCCAGCGGAAGCTTCGAGCAAATGGGGCCCGAGGAGGGGGCAGTCTTTAGCTAAACAGTCAAACCTCTGCATGGGCCCCCTTTCCTCGAGTGGGATAAAGAGCTGTGAGATGAGCAAACACTTCTTGGAGGTGCGGCCCCCAGCTATCGCAAAGAGCGACCGCCGAAGGAAGTGTGTACCGAGCGGCCACCCAATCAAACACCGGGTCTTCCCAACGGCTCCCTTTGAGCTTTTTCTCTAGCGCAGCGGGGCCTCGGCGGAGCAACCCGTCGGCCCATTCGGGCAGAAGGGGCGAGGGGACTTCCAATGCGCAAAAATAATATTCCAGGAATTTACGGAGCGATTCTTGGGGCTCGTTGATAGGTCTCGATTTTCCCGTTTTAAGACACAGGATCTGAGAGGAGTTCTGGACAATGGCTACAATCAGCGCCTCGGGCCACACTTTGAGCAACGACTCCATCTGGTCGTTGGCTGGGATTACAAGACCTTGAGGGGAGACGTTGGCAATTTCTCCTGTGATCCGTACAGTTAACCCTTCTCGGACTGGGAAGATAAAATCGGTCAGCGGGAGATTCACAAGCGGTCTGGCCCCTGCAGCCTCCATCACTTCTTCCCAATCGCCCCGCTCTTCTTCGATCTCCAAGCGGAGCGCTTCCCCCACAATCCCTCGAGGGAGCTCCTCCCACTCAAGCGGCTTTTGCAGAGAGGAGCGTAAAATTCTCGATTTCAAAAAGGCAAAGGTGTCTTGCCGCTCGTCTTCAATGAAGAGCCCCTCTTTTTTCTGGAGATAAAACTTCCAAGGATGGCGCGCCAAGGCGCTCAAGTCCCGAATGGGGATGACCACTTCGCCTTGGGGCAACTGGACCCTGGGCTCTGACCCAAAAAGGGGGCGCTCTGATCGATGGGGCCGAGATGAAAGAGTAGTTATGATCGGGAGGGGACCCAATGCACTTAAAAGCTCCTGGATAGCCAGCGAGACCCCAACTTCTTTCCCCTCTTGCTTGGAGAGGTGTGAGTAACTGATCCGTAAAAAGTTGCCCGCTCCAAAAAGGGCTTGTAAAAGCTGGTAACGCCCCTGATCGGATAAAGAGGGGCTCCCTTTCTTGACCAGATTCAAAGAGGAAGCCTGCTCTTTTAACGGGAAAGACTCTTCATCCATCCCCACTAAGAATAGAGCTTTTGCCGGCAGCAAACTTCCCTCTTCTAACGAAGCAAAACGGACAGCGTGTAACTGAGAAGCGTGCAACTCCCCTTGGCTCTCTTTTCGTAAAAACTGCTCGACCAATGCAAACGGAAATAGCTCCTCTCCTAAACGAAGCGCCGACTGACGGAGCTGCGTCAGCAACTGCCGGAACGTATGAGCCCCCTCATCATCAGCGTCAGCAAAGAGGAACTCAGCCACCAATGTTTCCAACCGATCGGCCCAAACAGCCAACGTTGCCTCCCCTCTAAATGAGAGGAGCGCCCTCTTTAACGATTCAAATACCACCAAAAATTCTTCAAAGAGGTCACACTCTACTTCCATCCCCTCCTTAAAGAACACGATCCGGTCCAAAAGGGCATCCAATCCCGCTTCCCAAGAATCTTCCCCTCCCACCGAGTTTTCAGCAAGAAGTTGCCCCACCACCTCTCTTCGGTGGGTTGCATCCAAGCCCCACTCCACAGAGCCCAACCATTCTCGGAAAAG
>CAIVVG010000179.1 GCA_903909295.1 uncultured Chlamydiae bacterium | reverse complement strand
ATCGTGGCAGGGGTCAAGTTCAAAGATGGCGAAGAAGTGATTACGAAAGAACAGGTTGCTTAAGAGGGAAAATCAGAGGGTATGCTCAGGCCTGAAACACAACTTTTGACAATATCTCGTGCTTCAGGTGCTGGCAGCTCTTCTTCCTCAATTGATAGGTGGTTCTGCTGATTTATCCTCTTCAGATGGGACTTACTTAGAAAAATATGGGCTCATCCAAACGGGGCAGTTTGAGGGGCGCAATATCAAATATGGAGTCCGGGAATTCGGAATGGCCTGCATTGCCGCTGGAATGGCTTTAGACAGATCGATCATTCCATTCATAGGGACGTTTCTTGGGTTCGTAGACTATATGCGTAGTGCTATCCGAATGACCAGCTTGATGCAGCTCAAAGTAATTTATCAACTGACGCATGATTCGATTTTCATTGGTCCTGATGGCCCCACTCATCAACCCATTGAGCAGATTGCGTCTCTTCGCGCTATTCCGGGACTTTTGGTTTTGCGGCCTGCCGATGCAAATGAAGTGAAGATGTCTTGGTTGGCAGCCCTTTTACACGAGGGACCATCAGCTATTATTCTTTCTCGACAGCCAATAAATGAACTTTCTTCTAGATCCTATGCAGAAGGGGTTGGACGTGGAGCCTACATTTTACAAAAAGAAATAGGTGATCAAGTCGACTACCTACTTTTAGCCACAGGTTCGGAGGTTCATTTGGCACTTGAAGTGGCCAAGGAATTGGGACCCACAGCCCGTGTTGTATCGTTGAGAGGCTTGATTCTAGCTTCTTAGATGGACTCTTAAAGATCTTGGTCTTATAACTCGCTATCCTATCGAGCTTCTTGAGTTGCGAAAGGCCTACTCAACTTTGATCTTGCTTTTCCTTTTGCAGTAAAGAATCCCAATCGTGGGTTGGTCGTCGGGTGCCTTAAAAGGAAGAGTTTTTTCAGTATTTCATTTCAAGGTCAGAACTCAATTCTTTGCACACGACCACCAAGAAAAGTTGGACAGGGGTTGGACAAACAGCAGCCGTTGAAAACTAGCATTTCCAAAGAGGTCTCGTAACGTATTGATTATTAAAATGCTCGGAGCGGGACTCGAACCCGCACCCGCTATTAACGGAGGGGATTTTAAGTCCCCAGTGTCTACCATTCCACCATCCAAGCAAAAAGAGAATCTATTGTAATCGGTGGGGGAAATTGAGGCAACCCCCACCTAGATTAGTTTCACTCCTCGTCGTCAGTCTCTTCAGAAGATGACTCTGAAACTGGCTCGTCTTGGGTCACTGCGGGGGGCTGGACGGGCGCTTCCACAGGCTTGTAACGGCTGAGAGTCTCCTTAATAAGCGTCGAAGGAGGGGGAAACAGTTTCGAAATGAACGAGGGGGCTTTAACGGGCTCCGCTGGGGCAGCAGGCTGCTGGTCCATGGGGGTAGGCTCGCTGGTCCCTTCAGGAAGCGGGGCTCGCTGTTGTTGCTGATCGTCCATTGGGGGGCGGTCGTTGCGGTCGCGGCCACGTCGGCCTCGGCGGCGGCGATCCCGTTGTTTATTGCCCTGTTGCTGAGGGGAACGTTGCTCTGAGGGGGCGCTTCCTTCAGAGGGCTCCTCAGTAGAGTCGCTGGGGGCGTGATGGACTTCTCGACGGGGAGGCGCTTCTCTTCCGCCGCCAATTTTGATGGAACGCTCTGTAGAGACGTTTTTCAAAATCATACGGGTCTCCTTGAGCTCCAAAATCTCATAGTCGCTAACGGGGACTAGGAAGGATTTAGGGCGCTCGGTAGAGCGGAAAAAGAAAGAATGGCCAAAAGAGACCACTTCTACTGCATCAACAAAATAATCTTCTTGTCCATTGCCTTTGCTGCTGCGGACAATCAGTTTACATCCCTCCCGCGGAGTGATGACTGTTTCTATAATGGGTTCGCGTGTAAAATTCACTAGATATTCCGTAATTTAAAGTGTTTGTGTTGTGGAGTGGCATTGTCATTGTTCTTTCGTAGCCATGTACTCCAGCAGGTCGACTACGCGGAGCGAATAGCCCCACTCGTTGTCGTACCAACCAATTAATTTAAAAAATCGACGATTGAGCCCAATGCCTGCTAACTTGTCATAGATGCAGGAATAGGGATTACCAATAAAATCTGAGGAAACAAGCTGCTCGTCCGTCGTGGCGAGGATCCCTTTCAAATAGGTCTGGGAGGCTTGGTCCATTGCTTGCCCGATTTCTTCATAGGTCGTGTCTCGGCTGAGTCGCACTGTGAGATCGACTACGGATACATCAGGTGTAGGAACTCGAAATGCCATCCCCGTGAGTTTGCCTTTCAGTTCAGGAAGGCAGAGGATCACCGCTTTCGCAGCGCCTGTGCTCGAGGGGATAATATTTTGACTCGCTGCTCGGCCGCCGCGCCAATCTTTGTGAGATGGGCCGTCTACCGAGGGTTGGCTGGCCGTGAGGGAATGCACGGTGGTCATCAGCCCTTCTTCAATCCCAAATTGATCGACCAGTACTTTGCAAAGGGGTGCTAGACAATTGGTCGTGCAAGAGGCATTGCAGAGAACAAAATCGGTCTTGGGATTGTACTTCGTATGATTCACGCCCATCACGTAGGTGGGCATAGAATCTTTGCCTGGCGCCGTGATGAGCACGCGCTTGGCCCCAGCTGTAAGGTGCTGCTGAGCATCTTCTAAATGGGTAAATCGCCCCGTGGACTCCACAACATAATCGATGTTGTGCTTCTTCCAGGGAAGGCGAGTGGGATCTTTTTCTGCCGATACCGCAATGCGGTGCCCATCGATAATGAGGGCGTCTGCTTCCGAAGAAACAGAGCGCTCATACGTTCCATGGACCGTATCGTGTTTAAAGAGATAGGCGAGATTGTCTGGAGGAACGAGGTCGTTGATTGCAACAACCTCTATATCAGGTCTCTGTAGGCTGAGGCGTAAAACGAGCCGCCCTATGCGTCCAAATCCGTTGATCGCTATTCGTCGTTTCATCAGCCCCAGTCTATAGAAGTGGAGAGTTATTGGATATATTCAATATAGCACTTGGGAGCGCTATCTCCAATGCGATCCGCTCCGCGAATGATGCGCGTGTAACCGCCATTGCGGGTCGCGAAACGTTCTCGTAGCTCTCCAAATAGTTTATTGATCACGAGACGATCTCTCGCATAGGCGCTTGTGTCCCCTTTCTTGGCGGCGCGCGCTTCTTTGGGTGTCAAAGGATTGAAAGAGACTTTCAGTTCTGCGATCGCGGTGCGGCGCGCTGTAAGTCCATTGTCCCCTTTTGCAACTGTGATGATCTGATCAGCAAAGCGGCGGAGGGCTTTTGCTTTGGTCACTGTCGTTTCAATCCGTCCGTGCATGATGAGCGATTTCAACATGTTTGCGATCATACTGCGGCGGTGGGCGCCTGTGCGGCCAATTTTAAATGTCCGATTTCCGTGTCTCATGCTTCAGTAGCTCCTGCTTTCTCTTGAGCGTATTGTTCAATGACTTGTTTAATATTATCGCGGTGGATGCCGTACTTGGCTAAATCCATGCCGAGGCTGAGGCCGAGCTCGTCCAGTTTTTGCTTGATCTCTGTCAGCGATTTCTTTCCAAAATTGCGGAACCGGAGCATATCTGACTCAGGCATTACTACCAGTTCGCCAATCGTGTCGATGTTCGCATTGGAGAGGCAGTTGGTAGAACGGACTGACAATTCGATCTCATCGATGCGCAAGGAGAGTTTTTGCAGCACTTCATCGCGATCGCGGTTCATCTGCATTTCCCCTTTATCAAAGTGGATCGAATGGGTCTTAATGCCATCGAACACTTGGAAGTGGAGAATGCCGATCTGCGCAGCAAAATTGAGCGCTTCAATCGGGGTGACTCTACCATCGGTGGTCACTTCCAAAATCAGGCGGTCGTAGTCTGTATCTTGGCCGACGCGGGTATTTTCTACGTAGTAGTTGACGAGGCGGACAGGTGAAAAGGCGGTGTCGACAACGATTTCGTCGACCATCAGCTCAAAGCTGCTATGTCTTTCGGAAGGGACGTAACCACGGCCTGATCCCACGCGGATATCAATGCGCTTGCGCATCGGCTTAGTCGCGGTGAAGATATGGTGATGAGGGTTGACAATCTCGAAATCGGCAGTGCCCATCACATCTTTCAAAGTCACTTTATAGGAGCCTCCCCCTTTTTCCAACATCTCATCGGTCACTTCGAGCATCGTTGTGACTAACTCAATATCGCGAGGGTGCTTGTCGTCACCAGCTGTGTGGCGGCGAAGCAGGGACCCTTTGAAATTGAGGATGATGTGAGTCATATCTTGGATGACCCCTTCGATCGCCATGTACTCATGAGAAACGCCTTCGATCCTCACAGATAAGATCGCGGGGGCTTCCAGAGAAGCTAACATGATTCTGCGAAGAGCGTTCCCCAGAGTGTGGCCAAAGCCGCGCTCAAAAGGCTCTATGATAACCTTAGCAAATGTCGCAGTCTGACTTGCTTCGTCCAATTTGATTTTTTCTGGCATTTGAAACTTGCCATACTTGATGACCATGTTAGAACTCCTCTCTGATTATGATCTCTTATACACGTCTGCGCTTGCGCGGTCTGCACCCGTTATGGGGAACAGGGGTCTTGTCGCGGATGATGCTAATGCCGAGGCCTGCGCTCTGAAGGCCGCGAACAGCAGACTCACGTCCCGCTCCTGGTCCATTCAGATTCACTTCACATTCGCGCATCCCTACGGCGGCTGCCTCTTTCCCCGCGTTCTGTGCCGCTACCGTAGCAGCGAAAGCAGAGGACTTACGAGAGCCAGCAAAATTCGCTTTGCCCGCTGAAGACCAAGAGACGACGTTCCCTGCTAGGTCGGTGATCGTAACAATGGTGTTATTGAATGTCGCCAACACGTGGGCGATTCCTGCAGGTACAGAACGCTGTACTTTCTTCTTCACTTTCGCCACTTTCTTAACAGGGGCCTTTGTTTCTTGCTTAGCCAAAACTCGTCTCCTCTACTTAGATTTTCTTATTGGCAACAGTTTTTCGTTTCCCTTTGCGGGTACGAGAATTTGTACGGGTTCTCTGACCTCGTACAGGCAATCCTACGCGGTGGCGCAAGCCACGATAGCAATGAATCCCCACCAAGCGCTTGATGTTATTTTGCACTTGACGGCGTAAATCTCCCTCTACGAGATATTCAGACTGCAAAAGAGCACTCAACTGGGCGATCTGATCTTCGGTCAGCTCACGAGCGCGCATATCTTTGCTCAGCCCGAGCTTCACGATAATCTGGTTTGAGAGCCTGCGCCCAATCCCAAAGAGGTACGTTAAACTTATTTCCAGCCGCTTATTATCTGGAATGTCGACTCCAATCACTCTAGGCATAATTCCTTCCGTCTAAAATAACATGTAAACTGGTTAAAATACAAGACCTACCTACCACGTAAACGCCCTTTCGTCATAAATCCTTCATAGCGCTTCATAAGTAGATGAGACTCAATCTGTTTCGTTGTATCTAAAATAACTCCTACCAAGATAAGAAGGGATGTTCCTCCAAAAAATTGGCTGATATTTGCATCGACTCCCATCAGAGTTCCGACCAGGGAGGGGAGGATCGCAATCAGGGCCAAGAAAATGGCTCCAGCTAATGTGATCCGACTCATGGTCGATTCGAGGAAATCTTGGGTGGGCCTTCCCTGGCGGATACCGGGGATAAAGGCTCCATTCTTCTTCATATCTGAGGCAATTTGCTCAGGTTTAAACTGTGTCGCTGTCCAAAAGTAGGTGAAAAAGAGGATCAGGAGGACATAAAAAATAGTGTATACCAAGGCGCCGGGAGAGAGGTAAAGGGAGAGCTGGCCGAGCCAGGTGCCCTTGCCCAAAAATTGGCCAATGGTGGAAGGGAGCATGAGGAGCGAGGAGGCGAAGATGACGGGAATTACGCCGGCATGGTTCACTTTGAGGGGAATGTGCGAGGTTCCTCCTTGGACTTCCTGGCGGCCTACGACGCGCCTTGCATATTGAAGGGGGATTTTGCGCTGTCCTTGGATCACGAGGATCGTCCCTACCGTGATGAGGACAAAGAGGGCGCAAAGGACGATGAGGGCAGGAAATGTAAGTTGCCCTGGATCTTGGGATTCGAGGTTGAGTTGCTTGATGATCGCGCCCACTGTGCTAGGCAAAGAGGCGAGAATTCCCACTGCGATAATGAGGCTCATTCCGTTGCCAACCCCTTTTTCAGTGATCTGCTCCCCTACCCACATCAGGAATAAGGTACCTGCAGTCATAGAAACCATCACAGCTAGGTAGAAGAGCCAAGGAGCTCCAAACAGCTGAACATCAAACAACTCGGGGAAAATAATTCCGGGGGTGCTGAGGTTCATCCGGACGGCAAAGCGGGCAAAAAAACCAGCTTGCACCAGGGCTAAAACAAGGGTAGTGAGGCGAGTCCAACGAGAGAACTTGCGACGTCCTTGGTCGGGGCTCTCCTTGATTTCTCGCTGCAGGGAGGGAACTACAGCCATGAGGAGCTGGAGGACGATAGAGGCTTGGATGTAGGGCATGACGCCGAGGGCGAGGAGCGTCATTTTTGCAAAGGCGCCCCCTGAAAAAATGTCCATCAGCTGGAACAGATTCTGTCCGCCGCCGGTGGCGAATTTAAAGAGTTCAATCACAGCGTCGGCGTTGATTCCCGGTACTGGAACGTAGGCACCTACGCGGCAAACCGCGAGCAAGATCAATGTAAAAAAGATCTTTGCTCTGAGCTCTGGAATACTGAAAATACGCCGAATCGCTTCGATCATTTTAAACTTCTTTGTAAGAAATTCCCTGTGAGTCCAATTGCTCTTTCGCTGCGGCCGAAAAGGCTTTCGCTTCGATGATGAGCTTCTTTGTCAGTGTCCCTTTTTTGAGGATTTTGATTCCGCCAGAGAGGTTGCGTGGAATCAATCCCTTCTCTCGCAAGGTGACCATGTTGACGGTCTCCCCTTCTTCGAAATAGGTTTCCAAGAGGGAGAGGGAAATAGCCTGGGAAGGTTTCACAAAACGGCCACGGGTAAAACCGCGGATCGGCAGCTTGCGATAGAGAGGAACTTGTCCCCCTTCGTAGCCGAAACGTTTTTTGTAACCTTGACGGGCGCTGTCCCCTTTTCCACCGCGGCAAGAGGTCTTCCCGCGTCCTGAACCGACTCCGCGGCCGACGCGCTGCACTTTTTTATGTGGGCGAGAGGTATTTCGCAACTGCGATAATAGATTATCCATGAGAATGAACTCCTTTTCGCTCTGCAAAGCACTGCTCTCGGTTTTTCAATTGCATGAGGGCTTTGAAGGTCGCTTTAACCTGGTTGAGGGGGTTGCTAGAACCGAGGTTCTTTGCAATTACGTCTCTGACGCCGCCTAGGGCGAGTACAGAGCGCGTTTTGGATCCGGCGACAATGCCAGTTCCAGCGGGGGCGGGTTTCAAAAGAATGCGTGCGCCATCCCACTCTACATATACTTCGTGAGGGATAGTAGATCCTTCCATTTCAATCGTAAAAATATTCTTACGAGCCGCTTCAGATCCTTTGCGAATGGCATCGGAAACCTCTTTGGCCTTCGCAAATCCATATCCTACGTGACCTTGTCCATCGCCGACGAGAATCAGAGCGGAGAAGCTAAATTTTCTTCCCCCTTTGACCACTTTTGAGCAGCGGTTGATGTAGAGCACTTTTTCTTCGAACTCGGTTCCGAAGTCTTCTTGCCGTTTTTTAGGAGCGTGCTTTGTCATTATCCTTCCCTTTTGAAGTGCAGTCCGGCTTCTTCAGCCCCTTTTGCAAGTTCGGCTATCACGCCATGGAATTTGTTGCGACCTCGATCAAAGATAGCAAACTGAATGTTGTGTTTCTTAGCAATCGAAGCGATTTCCTTGCCGATTTCGAGGGCAGATGCCTTGGACTTCCGGTTGTAAGGAGCTTCTTTTGCGATTGTTCCAACGCCACCTAAAGTGACCGAGTTGACATCGTCAATGAGTTGTGCATAGAGATGAAGATTGGTCTTAGAGACGGAAAGGCGCGGTCTTTCAGCAGTCCCCGTCAATTTCTTGCGCACGCGGAAAGCTCTTGCTTTGCGGGCATTAGTTCTTCTAGCTAGTGAATGATCCATTACGCTTTTCCTTTAGCTGCTTTACCTTCTTTCTTACGAACGTACTCGTTTTCGTAGCGGATCCCTTTGCCCTTGTAGGGTTCTGGGGGTTTCATCGCACGAATCGCTGCGGCAAACTGACCCACTTCCTTTTTGTCGATCCCCTGCACAACCATGGCAGTCCCCTTTTCGACCAACACTTTGATGGTCTTAGGGATTTCCAGAGCGGTAGGATGGGAAAATCCGACTTGCAAGTCGAGTTTATCACCTTGTACGGCAGCGCGGTATCCAACGCCGATCATCGTCAATTTGACTTCGTAGCCTTGAGTCACTCCCAAGACGTGATTTTTGAGGAGGGAGCGGTAGAGTCCGTGCAGAGCGCTGGTGGCGCCGAGCCCTTCGTCGCACTCGAGCAATGCCGCAGTACCTTCCACCTTGAGAGTGAGGCCTGCAGGAAGATGGAGTTCCAAGGTGCCTTTAGGACCCTTGATATGGACGTGGCCATCTTTGCCCACTTTGATTTCAACCCCTTTCAGGATTTCGACAGGTGTTCTTCCAAGTCTTGACATACGTTACCTCGTCCCTTACCAAACCGCGCAGAGAAGTTCTCCGCCCGCTTTTAGATTTCGCGCTGTCTCACCATCCAACACCCCTTTCGAAGTAGAGAGAATAGCGATGCCCATTCCATTGAATACGCGTGGAATCTCTTGGTGGCCGACATACTGTCTAAGCCCACAAGTAGAAATCCGGTCCAATCCCCGAATCACTGCCTCACGCTCTTTGGTGTAGCGCAGGAATACGCGCATTTTGTGATTCTTTTCGTCGACCAAGAAGTTTTCAATGAAGCCGTGATTCTTCAAAATAGAAAGGATTTCGACTTTAATTTTACTGTGGCTGAGGTCAACAAAACGATGGCGCGCATCTTTCGCGTTTCGTATCTTGGTTAGCAACTCCGCTATAGGATCATTGAATGACATGTAGTTCTCTCTTACTTAAATGGAAATCCGAGCAGGGTCAGCAATTCGACGCAATCGTCGTCTGTCTGTGCCGTCGTCACAAGAGTGAGGTTCATCCCTTGTGTTCGTTTGACCTTGTCCAGGTTAATTTCTGGGAATACTTGTTGGTCACTCAGACCAAAGTTGTAATTGCCCCTGCCGTCACATTTTTTTCCAAACCCGCGGAAGTCGCGAATCCTTGGAGATACAATATGGCAGAAACGGTCTAAAAAGTCATACATTCTTTTTCCGCGCAGGGTGACCATGATCCCAACGGGTTGGTCTTCGCGCAATTTAAAGTTTGAAATCGCCTTCTTAGCCCGGGTTACGACCGGTTTTTGGCTGGAGAGGAGCGCGAGCTCATCAGAATGTTCCTGCAAAGCGTTTTTATCTTTGAGGGCATCTCCCAGTCCCATGCTGATTACAATTTTCTTGAGAACCGGCAGGGACATCGGATTTCTCGCTGGATGGCGCTTCCGAAGCTCGGGGAGAATCTCTTCTTTAAATTTTTTGTACAATCTAGACATATGTTCCTACGCAGGTTTTTTGACGGTTCTGTAGACGGTCTCTTTGCCGGCAGCCCCATAAACGAGCTCGCGATGGTCTGCTGCTTGCTTCACTCGTACTTTGAGGGGTTTTCCTTGGGCAGAGCACAAGGCGACGTTGGAGATGTGGATAGCCACTTCTCGTTCAATGATACGGCCAGAGCTTCCCATCTGTTGGGTTTGCTGAGTGTGCTTCAAATGTTTTTTACGCACATTCACGCCTTGAACGACGACGCGATCTTCTGCGCGGGAGAGGACTTCTCCTGCTTTACCTTTATCATTGCCGGCGATGACAGTTACACGATCGCCTTTTCGAATCCACTTGCTCATTAAATCACCTCGGGGGCCAGGGAACTGATTTTGACAAATCCACCTTCGCGCACTTCGCGAGCAATGGGTCCAAAAATACGGGTTCCACGGGGGTTATTTTTATCATCAATGACGACGCAGCTGTTGTTATCAAAGCGGAGCAAAGAGCCATCGGGTCTGCGGATGTAACTCTTGGTTCGAACGATCACCGCTTTGATGACCTCGCCTTTTTTCACAACGCCTTTTGGGTCTGCCTCTTTCACGGAGCATACAATCGTGTCGCCCACGTGAGCGTAGCGTCTGCGGCTTCCGCCTAATACTTTGAAGCATTTGACCAGCTTGGCGCCGGTGTTATCTGCTACGAGGAGTTCGGTTTCTTGTTGGATCATATTAGAGGACCTCCACAACGCGCCATCTTTTCAATTTGGAGAGGGGGCGAGTTTCTACGATTCGGACTTTTTGTCCCACTGTGACCGCATCGGAGTCATCATGAGCATAGTATTTCTTGGTCCGCTCAACGACTTTGCCATATTTCGCATGGCGCATTTTGCGCGACACTGTTACGACAACCGTTTTATCCATTTTATTGGAGATGACGACGCCAATGTTCTCTTTTCTCTTGCCTCTAGTCTCGACGTTCATACGGCTGCCTTTTGTTTTTGCGTCAAAATGGTCAAAATGCGGGCTTTATCTTTCCGCTTGGCCCGGATCATGTGGGGCTTTTCCAGCTTCCGTTGGGCGGCGAGCTCATTGCGGAGGAGAAAAATTTCGCGCTCCAGATCTCTTACATTTGCGTTCAGTTCATCTATAGACTGATCGCGCCATTCTTTTTTCATACTCTCTCCAATCTATCGACAAACTTGGTTCGGATGGGCAATTTCGCTGCAGCGAGGCGAAGCGCTTCCTGCGCTTCTTCTCGGGTTACGCCGCCTACTTCAAAGAGGATCCGGCCGGGGCGAACGGTCGCCACGTAATGGTCGGGGGCTCCCTTACCGGTACCCATACGGGTTTCGGCAGGTTTTTTTGAAACAGGTTTATCGGGGAAGATGCGAATCCATACTTGCCCTTTGCGGCTAAATGTGCGCGAAATCGTAACGCGGCAGGCTTCGATCTGCTGAGCTGTAATCCAGCAGCGGTCGAGTGACTGCATTCCAAATTCGCCAAATTCGACAAACGCTCCGCCCTTTGTGAGGCCGGTCATTTTGCCTTTCTGTTGTTTTCTATGCTTCGTGCGTTTCGGACTCAGTGCCATATGTTATTTCCCTGCCCCTGCGTGTTGTCCTGGCTTCTTCGAAGCAGCGAGGATTTCTTCGCCGCGGTTGATCCAAACTTTTACGCCAATAGAGCCGTAGGTGGTTTCAGCGCGTCCTTGAGCGTAATCAATATCTGCGCGCAAGGTGTGGAGAGGAACTCGGCCCTCTTTGTACCATTCGACGCGGGCGATTTCAGCGCCGCCGATACGGCCAGACACTTGAACTCGGATCCCATAGGCTCCTGCACCCATGGCAACTTCCATCGCTTTTTTCAAGAGGCGGCGATAGGGAATGCGTCTTTCGAGTTGCTTAGCGATGCCGTCTGCGACCAGTTTTGCATCCAAATCGGGGCGTTTGATCTCTTCGACTTCAATCCAGACTTCTTTACCAGTCAGGGCTTTGAGTTCGCTTTTCAAGACGTCGATCTCTGCTCCCTTTCGGCCGATGACGAGGCCGGGGCGCGCAGTATGGATGGTCACTTCAATTTTTCCGCTCATCCGCTTGATGACAAAGCGGGAAGCGCCTTGGCATGCGGGTTTCAAGAGGAGGAACTTCCGAATCTTTCGGTCTTCACCGATCAAAGAACCAAACTCTTGCTTGTTGGCAAACCAGTTGGAGAGCCATTTTTTGCGGTAGACGAGGCGGAAGCCGGTTGGCGATACTTTTTGTCCCATTATTTCTCCTCACTGTCAGCTAGGGTCAGCACAATTGTAAAATGGCTTGTCCGTTTATTTACAGGCACAGAAGAGCCCTTACTGCGGGGTTTTGAACGTCTCAGGATGGGACCTGGATCGACGCGCACTTCGTGCACTTTCAGCAATTCGCGCCGTGCATCGAGCTGAGTTTCAGCGTTTGCTACTGCGCTATCCAATGTCTTCTTAATGAGGCGTCCACCGCGGAGCTTCGAATAGAGAAGCTGCAAGGAAGCCTGGTCTACGTTCATCCCTCGAATCAGGTCGGCCGCATAGCGGGCCTTTCTCGGAGAAATGCGCACATATTTTGTAATCGCTCTCGCATATTGCATAAATTAACTTCCTCCAGCAGGCGCTGCTGCCGCAGCAGATGCCGCAGCGGATTTCTTCGGATGGCCTTTGAAGGTACGAGTGGGAGAAAACTCTCCTAATCGGTGTCCGACCATGTTTTCAGAAACATAGACAGTCACAAACTTCTTGCCGTTGTGGACGTCAAACGTCTGTCCAACCATCTCAGGGATGATCATGGACCGGCGAGACCAAGTTTTGATCGCTTTTTTGGAGCCGTCTTTAGTGCTCTTTTCAACCTTCGCCATCAGATGGTGGTCTACGAAGGGACCTTTTTTTAGAGATCTAGCCATTCAATTACCTTCGCTCCTTTACAATCCATTTTCTGGTTTTCTTCTTGGAACGGGTGCGGTACCCTTTCGTGAACTGCGCCCACGGAGTTTGTGGGTGGTTCCCTTTTGATCTTCCTTCACCACCACCATGAGGGTGGTCGACAGGGTTCATCGCGACACCGCGAACGGTGGGGCGAATCCCTAACCAGCGAGATCTTCCGGCTTTGCCGATGACGCGGAGATTATGCTCTGCGTTTGAGACGGCCCCAAAAGTGGCTCTGCACTGTTCATGAATGAGGCGCACTTCTCCAGAAGGCATTCGGACGGTCGCGTAACCTTCGCTGCGAGCCAGAAGCTGGGCAGAGAGGCCGGCGGAGCGGACGAGTTGTCCCCCTTTTCCGGGTTTGAGTTCAATGTTGTGGATGACAGAGCCGAGCGGCATGAACTTGAGTTTCATGCAGCAACCCAGTTTAAACGGGGGCTCGTCGCTGGAAGACACTTCGTCCCCTTTCTTGATTCCTTGGGGGGCGAGGATGTACCGTTTTTCGCCGTCGCGGTAGTAGAGGAGGGCGATCAGCGCAGAGCGGTTCGGGTCATATTCAACTGATGCAACCGTAGCGGGAATGTTTTCCTTGTCCCGTTTGAAGTCGATCAGGCGGAGCATCCGCTTATGGCCTCCTCCGTGGTGACGGCAGGTAATGTGCCCGTTGTGATTGCGTCCTGAGGTCCTTTTTTTGGCGATCAGGAGCGATTTAGGAGCAGGCTTGTCTCCGTAGGAGAGCTCAGTCAGGCTGGGGAGAACCAATTTCCGTTGCCCAGGAGTGACAGGTCGAAAGAGTTTCGGCATACTTATTTCCTCACACTTGTTCGTCGATCGCGTCGCCAGGGCGTAAGGTGACAATCGCCTTCTTATACCCAGCTGTTTTTCCTAAAAATCCACGGACCCGTCTCTGTTTCGACCCTACATTTACTGTATTGACCGAGACGACCTTGATCTTTTTGTCTTTGTAGATCAGCTCCACTGCTTGGGCGATCTGGGGTTTATTAGACCCTGGCGCAACATCGAAGACGGCTTTGGGAGAATTGCAGCGGCTCAAAGAACGGCTACCCTTCGCATGTTGCAGGTTTTCTAAGACGCGTGTTTTTTCTGTCACGCGCCGTCTGATAATAATCGCATATGGATTCATGATGCACCTAAAATCGAGAGGAATTCATTGAGCGCCGATTCGAGAACGACGAGCTCAGCCGCACGGGCTAAGTCATAACCGTTCACTTGAGGCACCAGATTGTAGTCCTTTTTGGGGATGTTGCGGAGACTTTTGACAAAATTGATATGAGGATTGCCCATTTCAGCCTTGCTCTCCCCAAGAACCAAAGTGCGCTTTGTGGCGACGAGGTTAAAGAAAGGAGCAATGGCCTTTGTCTTTGGCTCTTTCAAATCGGCATTTGTCAAAACGTGCACTTGACCGGCTTTGATTTTGTCTGCAATCAAAGAACGGATAGCGGCTCTGCGCTCTTTTTTATTGATGCGCACGTGCATATCGAACTTGGGTCTAGGACCGAATACAATCCCTCCGCCCTTGTACTGAGGTGCAGCCAAATCCCCCTGACGTGAACGGCCTTGCCCTTTTTGTGGGTGAGGCTTCTTGCCAGTGCGGTTGATCTCTTTCCGAATTTTTGTACTTGCGGACCATTGGCGAGCGTTGTTGCGAAGGGCCACAATGTAGTCTTTGATGGACTGGGGGTGTGCTTCGACATTCAAAAGGGCGTCATCCACTTGGACTGATCCCGTTTCTTTGCCTGTCAAATCATATTTTTTGAGTATTGCCACGACTTATCCCTTCTTCTTCTCAGCTTTGCTAATGTAGACAATCCCGCTGCGAGCTCCAGGAACCGCCCCTTCAACGAGAAGGAGATTTCCTTTCACTGCGACGACGCGCAAATTTTGCACTGTCTGTCTATCTCCGCCCATGCGGGAGGCTCTTGGCCCTCCGGGAAAGCAACGACCCGGGGTCGAGCGCATTCCGGTCGAACCTGCGTGACGATGGAAGCCCGATCCGTGAGCTCCAGGACCGCCGGCCATACCGTGTAGTTTCATTACGCCCTGGAAGCCTTTACCTTTAGTCACCCCTTCTACGTCGACAAATTTGACGTCGGTAAAGAGGCTAGCGTCGAGCTTTTGCCCAACTTGGTACTGGTCCACTTCATCTAGGCGAGATTCTCGAATCACACGACAAGGTTCCACCTGTATTTTCGCAAAGTGGCCCTTGATGGGTTTCGTAGCGCGTTTTGCTTGCGCTTGCGTCATCGGCAATCCACCAATTTGGATTCCATTATAGCCGTGTGTTTCCTTCCGCTTGATTTGCAAGACAGCGTTGGGTTCGACCAAAATGACCGTGCAGACCACAAGTTTGCCTTCTCGATCGAAGACTTGTGCCATCCCTTTTTTCTGGCCAGTCAGTGTCAGCGACATAGGTTTTCCTTTTTCTTTTGCCTTCAGGAACGCGAGGAAGCAGAGGCTACAGTTAAGCCCTCCCGAATAGGAGGCTTACTTGAGGACCGCGCTTAACCCTCAAACCCTAAAAGTTTGGGGTGGCTTGCGTGCACTGAAATATAGCGTAGGATCATATAGGAGGTGTGCATTTCTTTGCAACCCCCTTCTTAGGAACCACCACTTTTTCTCTATGGCGGAGCTGTTTTTTTCTCTTTAAAAATCGGGGGTCAGCCTCTGCAGATAAAGAAATTTTTCCCTTTAAATCGGAGATGCGGCTCCCCACAGGAAGGGCGAGTTGGAGGGGCTCGAGAACAGCCCCCTCCACGGTGACGATGATTTCAGAGAGCTCTTCGATGTGAAAGACCTGGTCGGCCCAGAGGGGCTCTGCGGGGGTGTAGGGGGTGAGGTTGGCGTGGGGCGTGGGGCGCGCCTTGCGGAGGAGGTCGCTTAAAGGGGTGCCGGGTTGGGCGGGATAGACTCCAGGGCGGCAGACAGCTCCCGTGAGGGTAATGAATAGAGGGGCGAGGGCCTGGGGCGTTGGGAGGGAACCTAAGGGGGCGGAGCGGCGCGTATTGATTTGAGAGATGAGCAAGAAGGAGCTCAGGACGAGGGCGAAGCTGATGATGAGGGTCCACTCGGACCATTCGATGGACCTGCGCATAGTGGGTTGGAGCGCCACCGCGAGGGGGCGCTCCTTGGTAACCTTAAGCAGGGGCCAATTGCACGTGGGCGGGCAGGGAATGGAAGTCCACTTTTACAGTCATATTATTGCCATAGAGGTCTCCTCCTACAGCCAGGAATGCTCCAAAGACGCCATTGACAGCGAGGACCATAGGAGAAAGAACGACTCCAGTATAGACCGTGGTTGCAGCGATCATGACAGGCAACAGGCTCGAGACAGCCTTAGCTGCTTTCATCATGTTCAGTTGTTTCGCCGAGCAGGCGGCGTTTCGTCGACCTTCATCTACGATCTCTTGATTTACCTCAAAGCGCTCGCATTCGACTGCACAGGTAATGTCTTCAACAGCCATCCCAAGAGCAAACACGTTATGCGCCGCATCAAGTATGCACGCCCATCCCAGAACCCGCTCAAAGACGAGGCTGATCGCAAAGCCGATCATCGACACAGCAACCACGATTTTGTCGGCTAATTTCCACAAGCGACGAGAGTCGACATCTATTCCTGGTTTTGTATATTCGTTACGCGCTTTGCACGCCTCATTAAAGCTGATAATACAACCATGCGAGGCCAGGACAGCAACCGCTGTCTTGAACTGGGTCGATTGTTCTGCAAAAATAGTTGCATACCGGGGGCCCATTTCTTTGAAAGAAATCGCCAGAAAGGCGCACACTTTTTGGACCGTGGCGACAAACCGATATTGACCGAGGTCTGTTTCCAAATAGTCCATGAATGGTTTTATCTTTGTGTCTGTGACTTGCATTTGTGCCATAACTACCTACCTTTTTAAGTTTACGAAGGTAGGATGATACCAAAAGGTCAAGTTGTTGTAAAGAGAGTTTTAAAAAATTTCTGCCCTCTCAACCAATCGGCAGCGGACATTGCCTTTTTCCCCTCGGGTTGCACCTCGAGGAGGCGGACGGCGCCGTTGCCGCAGGCAACGATGCCATCCGAAACCTCCCCTCCCTCAGCGAGGCAGGCGCGCAGCACTTTGAGCCGCTTGCCGTCAGCCAGCCTGCACCAGGCGCCGGGTTTGGGGGAAAGGGCCCGAATCCGATTGTGGATTATTTTGGCATCCAATTTCCAATCGATTTCCCCCTCTTCCACCTCGATCTTGGGGGCATAAGTCACGCGCGATGCATCCTGAGGAGTCCCTTCTGGAACCCCCTTCTCATACATCCGCAACACGCTTACTAACAACGACTTAGATTCACTGCACAAAGCCTCTTCCAGTTCCCCAAAAGTCATTTCCGGGGGCACAGCTACTCGAGTCTTTGCAATCACGTCGCCGGCATCGAGCTGCCGAACCATTTTCTGAATGGCGATACCGGTCTCATGAACGCCGTCCATCAAGCACCGCTGGATGGGGGCGGCTCCGCGGTAACTGGGGAGCAAGCTGGCGTGGACATTGATACACCTAAGCCGGGGGATGTCAAGGAGTTTTTGGGATAAAATCTGTCCGTAGGCGACGACGACGAAGAGGTCGGCGTCAAAAGCTTGGAGCTGCTGCAAGAAAATGGGATCAGAGGCCTTTTCGGGCTGTAAAAGGGGGATGTCCCCAGCAACTTCTTTGACGGGGGAGGGAGCCATCTGGAGGGACCGCCCTTTGGGGCGATCGGGTTGGGTCACTATGGCGCAAGGGACGATCCCCTGCTCCAGGAGGTAACGGAGCACCTCTGCGGCAAAGCGAGGGGTGCCGAAAAAGACAATCTTAATCTTCAAAATACTGGTCTTCACTTTCTCCGGCGACGCCAGTCCCTCGGGTGATCCCTTCGAGTCCGAGCAGTCCTCGCTTGGATGTCTTGCAGAAATTGATCCAGTGGAGCACTTCTTGATGGGGTTCGATCTCTTTCGTAATTTGCTCAATGGCATCGTTGAGATGCAAACCGTTTCGATAGGTGATTCGGAATGCTTTGCTCAGCGCAATGCGCACTTCGAGGGAGAATTTGTGCCGTTTCAATCCGATGATGTTGACGCCGCCGAATTTGTAGGGAAATCCTCCTCCGACAGTGTAAGGGGGAACATCTCTTGCGACTCTGCTAAAGCCGCCGACCATGGCGTAGCAACCAATCCTAGAAAACTGGTGTACGGGGGTCATTCCGCCTATGATGGCGTTGTCTTCGACAATGACGTGTCCGGCGAGCATTGCGCTATTGGACATGACCACGCGGTTGCCGATCTGGCAGTTGTGGGCTACGTGGCAATAGGCCATGAGGAGGCAGTCATCGCCGATGCTGACGACCGAGTTTTCCTGGCAAGAGGAGTTGATGGTGACAAATTCCCGTATTTCACATCGCTTGCCGATGGTGACATAGGTGGTCTCTCCGCGAAACTTGAGATCCTGAGTTTTGGTTCCGATGCTTGCGCCGGGCCAAATGATAGTCCCTTCGCCGATGGTCGTATTCCCGTCGATGTAGGCGTGAGATTTGATCACCACATTGTCTTCGAGAATCACATTTTTTTTCACCACCGCGAACGGCTCGATGGTGACATTTTTTCCGATTTTTGCGCCTGGTTCTACGAAGGCTTGAGGGTATTGGTCAAACATGGAAATCCGCTTTATGTAATGGCGTTATAATTTTTCTTTATCTACAAGGGCAAAACTCAATTCTGCTTCCACTGCAAGTTGTTCTCCCACCATTGCTTTCGCCTGCACTTTGCCGCCCGTACTGCTGATGTGCAATCCTTTTGCGTGTAAATAGAGAACATCTCCAGGCACAACGGGCTTGCGAAATTTGGCGTAACTTATGTTGAGAAGTACTGCGATCTTCGTCGTATATCCTTTTTGGTGAACTAAAATGCCACCCGTCTGTGCAAGCGCCTCCAAGAGCAAAACCCCCGGCATGATGGGTGCTCCAGGGAAATGGCCTTGGAAAAAGGGTTCGTTGATGGTGACATTCTTCAGTCCAATGATCTCATTGGACTCCAAATCGATGTGAATGACGCGATCGACCAAGAGGAAAGGATAGCGGTGAGGCAAGATCGCTGCAATGCCTTTTGCATTGATCAAGGGAACTTTTTGTGTTTCATCCATTAAGAAGATTCTCCCTTTTTGCGAGAATTTTTGCAAATGTTGCGTGACTGGGGTGCCCAGAACGGACCGCAATTACATGGGCGCGCAAGGGGGTTCCGATGAGAGAGAGATCCCCAATCAAATCGAGAATTTTATGCCGCACGGGCTCGTCCGGAAAGCGGGCTCCCTCCGGATTGAGGATCCGGTTGCCCTGAAAAACCAGGCCACTTTCCAGGCCGGCGCCTTTGAGCAATCCCCTTTCGATCAAAGGGAGCAGTTCTTCGTAAATGGCAAACGTGCGACAAGGGGCAATGTCCGCTTTAAATCTCTCGGGAGTGACAGTGACCGTATAATACTGGGTCCCAATTTTCTCAGCTTGAGGGTAATGAAGTGTGTAGCTCAGGCGAAAATCTTCGGCAGGGAGAGCGATGAGGTGGACGTCCCCTTCGGACCAAAAAACGGGCTCTTTCACTTGGAGAAACCGTTTGGGAACACCCTGCTCAACCACCCCTGCTTGTTCAATGAGGTTGACAAAAAGCAAAGAGCTCCCATCTCCGCACGGAATTTCGGGACCTGTTACGGCGATACGGAGGTTATCGATCCCATAAGCAAATAAAGCGGCCAGTAAATGCTCCACCATGAGGACGGTGGCTGACCCCTGACTTAAACGAGTGGATCTGGGCGCCTCTTGAACAAACGCGGCCCGCGCAGGGATTTCCGGTTTTCCGGGAAGGTCTATTCTCTGGAAGACGATGCCCGTCGAGGGAGGGGCTGGAATCAATGAAACCGTCGTATCAGCGCCAGTAAAAAGGGCTCTTCCTGAAAAAGAGACTTCCCTAACGAGAGTTTTTTCCTGAACCAAACAGACCTCTAAAAGTTAGATAAGAAATTAACTGAGCGCCCTATATTAGAGCAACAATAAACAGAAGAGCAATGAGGAGCACCGCCCGGTCGCCCCAGAACGTATAAAGCGTAGGAAAAGAGCGGAGTGGTACATCAAAACAAAGGACGTGAACCTGTCCATCGTCTACTGGGAGCTCCGCAAGCGATTTCCCAAAACAATCGATGACACCGGTCACCCCCGTATTGCAAGAACGGACCAAGGGGACTCCGTTTTCTGCAGCGCGCAGGCGCCCTTGCTCAAAGTGTTGCCGCGACAACCGAGAGTAGGGATACCAGCCGTCATTCGAAATACTCACGAGGAGTTCCGCTCCGTTCGCCCGCTGTTGTCGAACGATATCGCTATAGGCCTCATCGGAGCAAATGGCGATGCCGAGAGGGACTCGAGAGGCAAAAACTTTCGCCTCAGTCCCCTCATCAAAAGAGGATATAAGACCGAAATGAGTCGACAAAAATGCTGCGGCAAACGGGGGAATGTACTCCACAGCCGGCATCAGAGTTCGTTTCTCATACCGCTCTGGCGCTGATCGCTGAGGAGAAAAAAGAAAGGCGGCATTATAGGCGTTTTCCTTGTCATAATCGTCAAACCCCGCGATGACTTGAGCTCCAAAATGGTCCGCGAGCTGTTGCGCAATCCATCCGTTGGTCACTCGCTTTCTAAGAGTGGAGGGAAGTTCTGTGCCAAAACACCTCTTCCACATCGACCGAACCCCCCTAATCGAGTGGTAAGGGCCGTTGACTTCAAAAGGGAAAGACGCCTCAGGGAGCACAATTAATTCCGCAGGCTTCATAGAGGAAAGAACCCGTTCCCATTGAGTCAATGCGGGAACAAAGGCTCCGGGGTATTCTCGGACGGGCATCTTTTCGTGGGGAAAAAGGCCTGTCTGTACAAGAGCTACGGAAAGGGTGTCTGAAGAGGGCGCAACAATCTGTTGCTGGACAAATCCAAACACATAAGGGACTACAGCGCAAATGGCCCAAAGAGTTTTTTTCCGTTGGAGCCAAAGGGCATTGACCAAGAAGACCCAAAAAGAGAGGCCATAGACTCCAAAGAGCGAGGCAAATTGGATCGAAGTCGAGGTCGTAGCCAAACTCAATCCCACCGGATTCCATGGAAATCCCGCAAAGAGAAACAGACGAGACCACTCGAGGAGAACCCACCCCCCGGCAAGAGCGAGTGGGCGGTGGGTTAAGCGCGAAACCCAGCCGAACTGGAGCCCCAAAAGAAACGCGAGGGAAAGATAGACGAAAACCATGGCAAAAGGCATGTAGTCGGGGGTCGCAAGCCAAGAAATTTGAACGAGTTGGACCGCCGTGAACCAAAGGGTGGTGGGCCAAAAGCGGGTCGTGGAGCGCCATAAAAGGGCGTAGCCACAGGCGGCAGCGACAGGCCCCAGCCAGGGAACCCAAGCCGACTGCCCAAAGGCGACAATCAGAAAGCTGACAATGAAATTAACCAATTTTAAAGCTCGTGAACGGAGAAGGGCCCGACTTGACCTGAACTCCATGGATGGCAACGAGGATCAGCCCGCCGAGAATCCCTAAATTCTTCAGGAAGAAAACCGTCTGCAGCTCCCTTTCCACCCCCTCAATGAACCAAAAAGGGTACATAAGGATGGTCGTGGGGATCAGGATGGCCATAATGAGCCCCGCCCCCCATTTTTCCCTGACGCCGAGGAGGATCAGGAGCCCCCCAATGAGTTCAAAAAAGGTGGAGAAAATCAAGATCAAGGGGGACCAAGGGGTGACCGCCGCAAAACAGCTCTGTAAACCCTCATTTGACCCGAGGTAGCCCTGCCACTCACACAGTGTATTAGACAACGCCCTTTCAGCTTCGTGCCAATGAAAAATTTTATCCAGTGCCGCAGCGAGAAAAACGACACTGATCAGGAACCTCGCTAAAAAAATCGAGTAGGTGCGGATCTGTTTCATACCTCGCAGTATATTTTTCTAGGGTTTAAGTAGCAAGTCAGAGTAGAATACTCTTGCTTATGGAAAGAATTTCCTTTCGAGATCATCATCTCATCGTTTTTTTGAAACAGTGGCTCGGCTCACGCGCTCCCCTCGATCAGTCATGGGGCGACTACCTCCGCTCCCACAAAAGCATTGGCGCCAATGACCGGCGCACAATGGGCAATACCCTCTTTGGCATGGTCCGATGGAAGTCCCTCCTCGACCTTTTTTGCCCTTCCGACGATCCTATGGAAAGACTCTCTACCTACCGCGGCCTATCGATCGAGCGATGCCAGCAAGACACCTCCCTTCCCGAAGATGTGCGACTCGGCCTTCCTCCGTTTTTATATGAACGGTTCAAAACTATTTTTGGCGCCGAAAAGACGGCCGAGCTGGGCCAAATTTTAAATACAGAGGCCCCAGTCACCATCCGCGCAAACCTCTTGAAAACCACCCGCGAAGAGCTCTTCGCCCCGTTTTCTGAATGGAATCCTCAAGCTTGCACCCACTCTTCTGTCGGCATCCAGGTTTCTGGGCGCCCTCCCCTATTTACCCTCCCCGCATTCCGAGATGGGCTCTTTGAAGTACAAGATGAGGGAAGCCAAATCATCGCCGACTGGGTGGATCCCCGTCCCGGCCAACAGGTGCTCGACTTTTGCAGCGGCTCAGGAGGGAAAACCCTCGCCTTTGCACACAAAATGAAGGGGCGCGGACAAATTTTCCTCCATGACATCCGCCCCTCCATTTTGCTGGAAGCGAAAAGAAGGCTCAAACGAGCCGGCATCCAGAATGCCCAGTGCGCTGAGAAGTTAGCCGACAAACTGAAGGGGACCTTTGATTGGGTCCTCGCCGACGTTCCGTGCAGCGGCAGCGGAACTCTCCGCAGAAATCCTGACGCCAAGTGGGGCATTGATGAAGCCATGGTCTCCCGCCTCATCGCCGAACAAAGAAGCATCGTCTCTGAAGTGGTGCAATATTTGCGCCCTAAAGGACACCTCGTCTACGCAACCTGCAGCGTACTTCCTGAAGAAAACCAATCTCAGGTCGATTTCTTTTTAAAAACCCATCCTTTAGAGCTGGTGAAAGAACCCCTCACCCTCCTTCCTCAGCAGGGCGGCATGGACGGTTTTTTCGTGGCACTGTTCAGAAAACGGGGAGCCTGATAGAATGCACCATATGTTTCCACTGTTCGCCTCACTTCTTCTCGCAGCCGCTCCTATGCCTGACTTTGCGGACAATAAGCAAATCGCGATGCAAAATGCGATCTTGGTCAAAGTCAATGACAAGACCTTCTCGATGCTCGATGTTAGAAAGAAGATGGATCTCCTGTTCTACCAAAATTATCCGCAATTGTCCGAATCGACCCCTGCCCGCCTTCAATATTACGAAGTGAGCTGGCGCCAGGTTCTCCGCGAACTGGTCGATAATGAACTGATGCTCGCTGACGCAGGAGTCAAAGAGGTCGCGTTGACCGATGGGGAAATCCGAGAAGAGATGGAATCTCGATTTGGACCCAACGTCATGCGCACCCTCGAGAAAATCGGCCTGAGCTATGAAGAAACATGGGCCCTTGTCAAAAGTGAAATGATCGTCCGCCGGATGAGCTGGTGGTTTGTCCACTCGCGCGCCCTCAGCGCCGTCACTCCCCAAGACATCCGCCAAGCCTATCGCATCTACCTCAAAGAACATCCCCCTTATCAAGAGTGGACCTATCGAGTGATCTCTGTCAAAGACGAGAGCATCGTACAAGCCGTGCACGAAAAACTCCTCGCCACAGGCGAACTCCTCGCACATGAAGCGGTACAGGCCTCTACCGATTTTACAGCCAAAGACCAAGACCTCTCAGAGATGCATAAAAAAGCCCTCGCCTCCCTAGAGCCAGGCCAGTATAGCTCCCCTATTTTCCAACTGAGCCGCTCCGACAAGAAGGGACTCCACAGGATCTTCCACCTCATCAAAAAAGAAGACCACCCCGCCCCTCCCTTTGAAGCCCTTACAGACCAATTGCGAGGAGAACTCGTGCAAAAAGCCATCGCAGCTGAATCGACTAACTATCTCGAAAGACTCCGCAAACAACACGGCTATGATGAAGTCTCTTTGCAACAAGTGATCCCCACAGATCTCCATCCCTTTTCTTTGCAATGATCCTTTCTGAACTCATCCCGTTCTTGGAGCGCATCGGCGCCTCCCCGAGAAAAAGCCTCTCGCAGAATTTTCTCATCGACCCCAACGTCGTTAAGAAAATTGTGGCTGCAGCCGATATTCAGCCAGGCGACCGCGTTTTCGAAATAGGTCCCGGCCCCGGCGCCCTCACCCAAGAGCTCCTCAAACAGGGAGCCACCGTCATCGCAGTGGAAAAAGACCCCTTATTCGCAAGAGAGCTCTCCCGCTTCGAAGGACCCCTCCATATCTTTCCGGTAGACATCCTCGAGTTTCCCTGGGAAACGCTGAAAGCCCACGCCCCCCTCAAAGGCGTCGCGAACCTCCCCTACCACATCACAGCCCCCATTTTAGAGAAAATCTGCGAACACGCCCCTCTCTTTTCCTCCTTCACCCTCATGATCCAAAAAGAGGTCGCCGACAGACTGGCCGCGCAGCCCCACACCAAAGAATTTGGCTCACTCACCCTCTTTGTCCAGTTTTTTGCCCAGATCACCAAAACCTTCCGCGTAAGTCCCGGCTGCTTTTACCCACGCCCCAACGTCGACTCTACAGTACTGCGCCTCGATTTTTGCAATGCGGAGAGAGAGGGGAAAGAGATGTTTGCGGTGATTCGGAGGGCCTTCCAACAACGGCGCAAGATGCTACGGTCTTCCTTGCAGAGCCTCTTCCCTCCCGTCCAAGTGGAGGCGGCGTTACGAACAATCGGCGTTTCTCCCGAAGCGCGCCCTGAAGCACTCTCCTTAGAGCAGTGGATAGGCTTTTATGAGAGACTACTTAAACCACTGCTTCATTCGGAATAGGAGGGTGGGTTTCACATCCACCTGAGCAAATAAAGGCCCCTGCGTCAGCAAGACTCCCTCTGCGCTCAAGACCTCGATTCGTCCGACTCTCTGCCCCTTTTGGATAGGAAGCGCCGGTAGCTCCCAACGGACAAAGGCTCTATAAGCGGGCTCTTCTGCCGGATAAAACGAAATCACCACTTCATCGGCAAGCGCAGCCTCCACAGGAGCTGCCCCCCCTTCCACCTTCTGCGTAAAGAGAGATTCTGGACCAATCAATCTCTGAGATTTCTTCTCTTCCGCAAAGGCCGCTTCAAAGAGGCGCGTCACATCGGCGCAGTGCTCCCCTTTTTGCTTACATCCGAGCACGACCGCGATGAGTAATCTTCCATCATGCTCGGCAGCAGCCACTAAAGTGTGTTGCGCATGGGAGGTATAGCCCGTTTTTACCCCGATCGCCTTGGAGTAGTGGAACTTGCCCGATTTCAAAAGGGGATTTTTCTGAAAAAACTCGGTCACGGGTTGTTTATTCGTCTTGGGCTTCATGTAAGAGAGGCTCGACACAATCGACCGAAATTTGGGAAACTGAAGCGCTTTCTTCGTCACCAAACAGATGTCGTAAGCCGTCGTAAAATGCTCGGGATGATGGAGCCCGTGTGGATTGCGAAATTGGGTATGGAGGCACCCCAAATCGCGCACATACTCATTGAGCTGTTCAATGAATTGGGGCACTGAGCCCGAAACGGTCTCTGCAAGGACGTTCGCCGCATCATTCCCAGAGACGAGCATCAAGCCATGCAAGAGCGCATCTAGAGAGACCTTTTCCCCCTTAGCGAGCCACATCATGGTCCCTTCTGGCTCCAGCCAATGGGGGAGGGCATGTTTCAAATCTTGGGGGTTTTTGAAGCGGAGCGCCTCCCCAGAGACCGTAACTACCTCATCCCAAGTTCCTTTCTTCTGATCGAGGACAAAAAGGGCGGTGGCGATTTTGGTGATACTCGCAGGGAATGACGGGGTGTGGGCATGCTTTTCGTAGAGGATAGCTCCCGTTTCTCCGTTCATCAAGATCGCAGAGCGCGCTTGCAGAGTGACTTCGAGCGGCTTTCCCCACAAAGAGGAGGCGATGAGGGCGAAAAAAACGACTCTGATCATGTAAACATCTTACTCAAATGCCTTTGACGGGTCAAATGCAATTTTCTTCTTGACAACTGGCCTGTTTTCGACCTAAGATGAGGACACGGTGTGTGCGGGAGGTAGACATGTTGAATCCAACTCAGCTTGACGAAGCTTACAAACAGTTTATGGGGAATCTTATGGAGTGCGTCCACGATGGGGTCACCCGCATCAATCTCCAGTTTCTGCACGATCGGGGGATTTTAGCCCTCATCCAAGACGACACCGCGGAACCGGACGACCTAACTCAGTACTTCCACGTGATTGAAAGTGTCGAAAAAGTGACTCTCTTCAATGAGCAGTTCGTCGTTTGGATTGTCCCCAAGATGGATTCTGAGCAACCGGTCACTTATGTATTGATCGCGCTCAACCACCCCGAAAAGCCTCACCTAGAGATCGTCTTTCTCACAGAAGGGGTCTATAACACGCCACGCTACGTCCTCAAGGTGCTCCAGCACTATCTGGTCGATATGCTAGAGACAGAAGAGACCGTGACCCTTTTCGAAAAGGGTCAGTGACGCTTCTTGATGAGCGTCAAGACATTCTGGTTATTTTCTCTTTTGTAGAGCACCCGATCCATGAACTTGCGGATCATGGGAATTCCCAGCCCCCCTAATTTCCTCTCTTCGAGGGGCAGGGTGGGATCGAAATCGACGGGAGCGTTCAGAGGATCAAAGGGAGGGCCCTGGTCTTTGATAATGATCTCTATTTGCTTGGGGCTAGAGCTGACGATAAGATCAATATCGCCACTACGCCCTTGATAAGCGTGTTCGATGATATTGACCAACGCTTCCTCAGAGACGAGCTCGATCTTATTCAGAGTCGACTTGTCGAGAGATAAGTTCGATAGCTCCCCTCGTATCCAGAGGAGCGCGGGACGGATCTGAGCCAAATCTGCAGGGAATCGCACCAAGACCTAAGTATAGTAAAAATTTCTCTTTCAATTTCTACCATTCTGAGGAAATAACGTCGATCACTTTCTGCGCAAGACTGCGATAGAGAGGCTTAGTGGCTGCCTCTTGAGCCGATTCGGTTGGCTCGAGCTGGCCTAAAGAAAAGGGCAAAACAGTGACTAGTTGCCCAGAGGAGTCGGTAAAGGTGAGGTCTTGGATCGAGTCCCCATCCACATAATCGTAATCGGCATCCGCAGTGACCCGAAAAGGGCCCAGCACCGGCTCCTCCGACTCCCTACCAAACAGCGCCACCTCGACGGCGACCGTCTTGCGCCCCTCAGATGCCAGGAGGTTTTTACGTGTTTTTCCCTTGATGACCTGTTTATCCCGCCGGAATCCCACCGTATCGCTCTTAGACTCCACAATTGCCACTTCGAGCCGGTAATGGGCATCTCGATTTTGCACTTTTGCCAAGCCAGAGCGGCTCAGCGCCCAAATGAGCTCTTGCGTTAAGGCCCCATCCTCGTCCCCTTCAACGAAAGGAACAGAGACCGTGAAGCGGTCTTCTTTAGGGGTCCACTGATAGCCGCAGGAAGCGAGGGAGAAAAGAAAAATGAACCACAGAGACACGGAGAGGAGGGAGGTAGCACAGAGGATAAATTTTCTTTTTTGCTCTGTGCCTCTGTGGTTAATTTTTTTCAGTCTGCACAATGGGACGGAGCTTTGCTTGAGCCGCCTTGGCAGCTTTTGTGTTGGGGTATTTAGAGATCAGATTTCTGAAATAGATTTGCGCTGCGTCGGTCTTTTTCGTCCGGCCAAAGCGCTCAAAAAAGCACGCCGTCTCATAGAGAGACTCAGCAAACACTTCCTGCATGCCGGCATAGGCCAGCTCCGCCTCTGCTACGCGCGGTTCTCTCGGAAACGCGAGCCGAAAACGGCGGATATTGAGGTCGGCCATATCGAGAATATCGGGATCGAGTTTTTGCGCTTTGCACTGCGCCAAGTAGTTGCGGGTCTTTTCCAAATAGGCCTCTGCGGCGAGGTCATGCTTAGGAAAGCGGTGGATCAAGAGATCGAGCGTCTCCACGCTGGGCTTGTAGTCCTCTAGTTCAAACTGCAGACGGGATTTGGAGAGGAGCGCCTGCGCTGTGATATCCGCATGAGGGAGCGCTGCGATCACATCGTTATAAATCTCGATAGCCTCTTCCTTGGCGGGGAGCCAAGCGGGCATTTTTGGGGAGCCAAACAAGCGGAGTTTTGCGCCATGGGCAAAGCGCTCTGCGATCTCAAACTTGTAGCGGATCGCCTCCTCAAAATAGCGGGGCATCGCCGTGCTGGCCAAGTAGCTAGAGAACATCTCATTGGACATCTCGTACTGCTCTAAGTTGAAATAACCCTCCGCTATGGAAAAAGGAGCTTCCTTGGCAAACGGGGTATCGGAGAAGTCGTTGACCAGGATCGCTCCATAGTCGACCACCCCCCACCAGTCTTGCGCTGCAAAAGCCTCCTGCAAAAAGCCGTTAAACTCCTGGACGGAAGTCCCTTCAAAAGCAAAATCCTCCCCTTCCTCTTGAGCCAGGAGGGGGGTCAGCGCTGCACAGAAAATAGTTAGCCATTTTTTCATAGATATCCAGCGTAGGCTATTGGCCGATTTTGGTCAATTGTTGACAAAATGCCCTTACACGCCCTATGCCAGAGTTAAATGGCAAAGAAACGGATCGCATCCATCGGAAGAGGTGGATATCACCATCTACGAAGAGAGGGACCGGATGGGTTTTTACATGCTGTCAGGGGGCGGCAAGTGCCTTGCCGCAGCTTAACAGATAGCTCGGCTCTGAATGGCCGAGATTGCGCTCGAGCGTAGTTCAACCCCGAAGAGCGAGAACTATTCAGGAACCCAGGAACCTATGAAGCGGCTTAAGAGGGTGTTCGATAATTAATTATTGAACACCCTCTAAGAACTCATCTTCTTTAACTGCCCAAGAAAAGCCTCATCCACTTTGACTCCCCACTGAGAGTCGATGAAGAGGACGCCGAGTCTTTTCCCTTGCGATGAGAAGGTCATCTCTACAGTGGACTTGCCGGGATGAGCGCGGAAGAGCTCCTTGTAAGCTAGCACTTCGCTCAGGCGCATTTTGTCTGCATCGACCTGAATCTTCACGTTTTGCACATCTTCTTTTTTCTCCACGGGCGCCTTATCTTGCTTAGCGGTTTTCCACTTGGGCTCCGAGCGCACTTGGGATTTGAGTTTGTCATACAACTCTTCGCAGGCTTTGATCTTGGCCTCGTCGATGGCGGCTAAATCTTCCAAATACCGAGAAGAGAGCTGCATCCCTTCCCCTTTGCGCTCGAGTTGCAAAATGGCGTAGAGGAGCCGATTGTCCTGAAGAAGGGCTCCCTTCTCCTCGTAGAGTTCGGGCCAAACGGGAAGCTCAAAGCGGAAGGCTCCATCGCCGATGGTCAAAATGGCAAATTTCTTCTGGCTCTTGGCGGAGACTTTGACCTGCACCGTCTCGACGACAAAGGCGGCTCGGAAAATAGCTCCATCGGGGAGGAGCGCCACTTCGTGCAAGGGGACGCAAGAGAGCCTGCCGAGGATTTTTTTATAACTATCCATCGGATGGCCGGTGAGGTAAAACCCGAGGAGCTCTTTTTCCCGGTGCAAGAGCTGGAGTTGGGTCGATTTTTGTTTGACCGCAGGAGGGTTGGCAAATGGATTTTCTTCAATCAAGGCAAAGAGGTTCAAGACGCCGAGCGAGGCCTCTTTTTGGTCGCGGAAAGCCTCATCGTACATCGGCTCAACGCTCTCTCGCATCGCGTCTCTGCTCCAAAGAGTAAAATCAAAGGCGCCGGCGTCGATGAGGAGTTCGATCTGTTTTTTTCCGATCTTGGTCTTGTCCATTCTCTGGATGAAATTGTAGAGGCTCTCAAAGGGCCCTGATGCTCGCTCTTTCAAAATCTCTTCGACGACCCCTTCGCCAACCCCCTTGATCCCCGCCATGGCAAAGCGGATCCCCGCAGGGGTCGCCCAAAACTCGGCGCCTGCTTGGTTGATGTCGGGAGAGAGGACGGGAAGATGGAGCGCTTTGGCCTCGCCGATGAATTTGGCCACTTTCGTCGTATCGTCGCGATCGCAGGTCATGAGGGCGGCCATCCACTCCCCTGGATAATTCGCCTTGAAATAGGCGGTCGCATAAGAGAGGTAGGCATAGGCGGCGGCGTGCGATTTGTTAAAGCCATAGGAGGCAAACTTTTCCACCTTATCGAAAATCAGTCGAGCGGTCTCCGGCTCAATCCCCTTTGCGGCGCAGCCTTGGGTGAATTTTTCCCTCTGGCGGGCCATCTCCTCTTTGTCTTTTTTCCCCATCGCGCGGCGCAGCACATCGCCCTCGCCGAGAGTGTAGCCAGCAAGGGCGCTCGCAATCTGCATCACCTGCTCTTGGTACACCATCACGCCATGGGTCTCCGAGAGGATATCTTTCATCAGCGGATGGTCGATATCGATCGGCTCTCTGCCGTGTTTACGGGCGATGAAGGAGGGAATCATATCCATTGGACCTGGGCGGTAGAGGGCGCCGACGGCGATGATCTCTTCAAACGTATCGATATGGAGCTGCTTGGCCAAGTCCTGCATGCCGCCCGATTCGAGCTGGAAGACACCGAGCGTTTTCCCGTGGTTGAGGAGATTGAATGTCGGCAGATCATCTAAAGGAAGGTTGGCCCAGTCGATCCGTTTGCCTGTATTGCGAGCCACCGCATCGGCACATTTTTGGATACAGGTGAGCGTCTTGAGCCCCAAAAAGTCGATTTTTAACATCCCGACGCTCTCGACCGGCTTCATCGCATACTGTGTGACGACCATCGCAGAATCTTTCGCGGTGCATACAGGGACGTGATCGGTAATCGGATTGGCTGAGATAATGAGCCCCGCCGCATGGGTGCTCGTATTGCGGATCGAGCCCTCTGCTTTTTTCGCCATCTCGAGGACCCTTCTCGCCTCTTCATCGGTCTCCATGAGGCGCGTCAGTTCAGGATCGATCTGAAAAGCCCTTTCCAACGTCATGGTGGGGTCTTCGGGGACGAGGGCTGCAATCTGGTTCACCTTCGATAAAGGGACATTGAGAACCCTGCCCACATCCCGGATCGCCATCTTGGCTTTCATCGTACCGAACGTGATGATTTGGGCGACTTTTTCCTTTCCATACTTAGCAACGACGTAATCGATCACCTCTTGGCGCCTGTCCATGCAGATGTCGACGTCGATATCGGGATAGGAGACCCGTTCGGGATTGATGAATCGCTCAAAGAACAAATGGAATCGGAGTGGCTCGATATCGGTGATGCCGGTCAAATAGGCGATGATCGATCCCGCTGCCGAACCGCGACCTGGCCCCATCGGAATCCCCTTCTTCTTGGCCCAAGCGATGAAGTCGTAGACGATGAGCATGTAGTCGGACATCCCCTTCGAAGTGAGGAGCCCAAACTCATAGGTAAAGCGGTCTTGAACCACTTGCAGAGGATCTTTGCCAGGATAGACTTTTTGCACGGCCGCGAGATGCGCCGCCGTATAGCGGGTTGGAATGGCTTGGGTACATAGGTCGTGAAGAAATTGCCCCGCCGCTTTTTCTCGCTCCTCTTTGGTCCAAGGAGTTCCCTCTAAGGCGGGAGGGACGAAGACCGGATAGTGTTTCGTCTTGAAGTCGATTTCGCAATTGCAAAGAGCGGCCACCCGTTCCGTCTCTTGAATGGCCTCCGGCACATCGGCAAAAAGGGCCTTCATCTCCTCAGGCGATTTGAAATAGAGCTCCCGCGTCGCCATCGCTTCCCTTTTTGGGTTGGGCACTTTCGCCTTGGCATTCCCCTGAGAATCTCGCTCCCAAATCTCGCACGGCTCTCCCGATTGGACGTTGAGGAGCACCTCATGGGCCTCCCAATCCTCTTTGGCGATGTAGTGAATGTCATTGGTCGCAACGAGCTTGATTCCCAACTTGCGCGACAGCTCAATGAGCTTCCCATTCACCTTCTCTTGGAAAGAGACCGCGTCCCGCATTTTTTGAGCGAGCCAATTTTCAGAAACCGCTTCATTTTCACTCAGCGGCTGGCGCTGGATCTCAAAATAAAAGTCCTCCCCAAACACACCCCGATACCACTCGATCTCCTCTAAAACGGCCCCTCCCGTCAAAATAGAATGGGCGATCGGCCCCTCCATTCCCCCCGACAAGCAAATCAGCCCCTCGCTGTGAGCTGCGAGCAGTTCCTTATCGATCCGAGGCTGGTAATAAAACCCCTCTAAAAATCCGATGGAAGAGAGTTTGCAGAGGTTGCGGTACCCTTTTAGGTTTTTGGCCAGCAGCACAATCGGAAAGCCGTTTGGAATTCCAGGGATCCGTTTTTTCTCCGTGCGCGCACCTGGCGCCATCCAGATCTCGCAGCCCAGGATCGGTTTGACTCCTGCCGCTTTGCACGCCTTGTAAAATTCCACAGTGCCATACAGATTGCCTGTGTCAGTGATCGCCAGAGCGGGAATGCCATAGCGCTTAGCAGTTTCAGCGAGATCTTCTACCGATGCAGAAGAGTCGAGAATCGAGAACTGAGAGTGAACGTGCAGAGGGATCCAGGTCATATACCGCTCGTGATTCAAAAATCGGTTCTGCTGGCGTCGAGCAGCACTGCTTTTAGGTCCGCTTGCATCGCCCAACCCTCTAGGTTGAACTTCTTTAAGCGCCGGCTTCGCCTGACCTAAAATCAGGGTGCCTCTTTGGCATCCCCTGATTTTTGAATCACTCCCGGTATAACAATGGAGCATAGCAGAATTGGGAATTTGCAAAAATGGCCGGGAGAGCAGTAATATAGCAGTACCTAAAAAATTGGAGACTTTTTGTGAAAAAAATACTGTGGCTCGCTCTCTTGACTCTCACAGCGCCCCTCATGGCAGAGGTAAAAATATTGGCTCTCGCCGGGAGCACCCGCTCTGACTCCTATAACAAGAAATTGCTGATTCAAGCCGCAGAGATCGCTCGGACACAGGGCGCCAAAGTCATAGTCATCGACCTCAAAGACTTCCCGATGCCCTTTTACGATGCAGACCTAGAACAAGCGCAAGGGATGCCGACCAATGCCAAGAAACTCCGAGATCTCATGATCCAAAGCGACACGATTCTCATCGCATCCCCTGAATACAATGGCTCGATTAGCGCCGTGCTAAAAAACGCATTGGATTGGACGTCCAGAGGCGAGAAGGCAGGGTACTCTCAAGAGGCCTTTAAGGGGAAGCAATTTGCCCTGCTCAGCGCTTCTCCCGGCGGTGGTGGCGGAGCTAGAGGCCTAGCCCATCTCCGGAGCGTGATTACAAGCGCCGGAGGGGATGTCATTTCTGCTGAGGTCTCCGTTCCACAAGCGTATAAGGCGTTTAACGCCCAAGGACAACTGACCAGTAACGAACTGAAACAACGGCTCAGCCAGCAAATCGAACAGCTGAAACTATCCCACTAATATTTTTCAGGGGGGGGGCGGCAAGT